>JAPHQX010000019.1 GCA_026196035.1 Gammaproteobacteria bacterium | reverse complement strand
GGTAATTTGATACTGCCCCAGTAACTTAGTGCAAGTTCTTCGTTATTAATGGCCTGGTACGCTGTTTGTAGCGATATATCACCCAGACCTGTTTGTTCCTGCTGTACATCCAGATAGGTTGATCCATTTAATTCGTAATGAACTGATATCTGGTTCTGAGAATAAGAGGGGCGAACACCTTCGGGAAGATTAAATAGATCATGATAATCATCAATCCATTTATCCATGAAGCCGCCGTAATGTTTAATCAGTGGGACTTGAATTCGTAGCATCCAGTCCTGTTGTGTCGCGGCATCAAATATTAAATTGAGCCTGTGTGTTTCAATATCAATAAAAAACAGTTCGTTGGCTGTCTGTTCTCTATTAATCGTATTACTGAAATTGGCTGAAATATGTAGCTCTGTTTGTTGATGTTTTAAAATCTGAGCTGAGACAGGTAATGGCTGGCCATAAATAGTGATCAGTGGGTTTTGATCCCGACTGCTAAATGGAGTGACATTACTGGCTGATGCATATGAGTGAATGCTCGTACTGAATAAAAACAGCAGGCAATAAAAAACCCTGCTGCAAATAAAGCCAACAGGGTTTTTGTAAGTCATCAAGTAATAATTACTTCATGCTTGAGTAGTATGCTGCCAGATTGTTCATATCAGCATCAGACAATGGTTTTGCCATAGCGTTCATGGTGGGGTCTTTACGAGCGCCGTCTTTGAATGCTTTCAGCTGCTTAACGATGTAAGCTTCTTTTTGACCATGCAGGTTAGGGTATGTTGGCATTTTGCCTACACCGTCAGCACCGTGACATGCGGCACATGTGGCTGATTTTGCTTTACCTGCAGCAGCGTCGCCACCGGCGATAGCATTAGCAGACATAGTCAGGGCAGAAGCTGCCATCAGGGCTATGATTTGTTTCTTCATCGGGTTACTCCAGTTTAAATGTAAGGAAGTCATTAAATTCTTAGGTCGCAAATTGTCGCAGAGCAGACAGGCAAAGTAAATTATAGTTTATTAATACTGTGATATGTTGCATCTATGAGGCCTGTTTTCTATTAAATAACAATGACTTATGTTATTCCTCAGGCTTTTTTTTATGTCTCTCATTGATCTTTCTGACCACGATATTATTGATAAGTTTGCTATTTAGCCTCTTTGAAATGCTGAAAAAGATGCCGCTATCAGGTAAAGTGTGCAGCTCTTAAATTTTGGCTCTTGGTGAGGACTCGAACATGGCAGATTTCAAGATTGCTCCATCTATATTATCGGCTGATTTTGCCCGTTTAGGCGAAGAAGTGGATAACGTCATTAAATCTGGTGCAGACGTCGTGCATTTTGATGTTATGGACAATCATTATGTCCCTAATCTTACCATTGGCCCACTGGTGTGCGAGGCCCTGCGTAAGCATGGTGTGACAGCTGATATTGATGTGCATCTGATGGTTAAGCCTGTGGATCGCATTATTCCTGACTTTGCTAAAGCAGGTGCGACATATATTACCTTTCATCCAGAAGCATCAGAACATATTGATCGTAGCCTGCAGATGATTCGTGAATTAGGCTGTAAATCGGGCCTGGTATTTAATCCTGCGACGCCCCTGGATTATCTGAAGCACGTGATGGATAAAGTTGATGTGATTCTGCTGATGTCTGTGAACCCGGGTTTTGGCGGTCAGTCGTTTATTCCTGAAACATTGAATAAATTACGTGAAGCTCGCAAGATGATTGATGAGTCTGGTTATGATATTCGCCTGGAAATCGACGGTGGCGTTAAAGTAGATAATATTCGTGAAATTGCTGAAGCCGGTGCTGATATGTTTGTAGCAGGTTCTGCTATCTTTGGTGCGGTAGGCAAAGATGACACCAATGATTATGATACTGTCGTTGGTGCTATGCGTGCTGAGCTGGCGAAAGCTAAAGTTTAATTTCAATGATACAGGGGCTCAGAGGTCTGGATTGATCATAGATAATTCTTCTCTGGGCCCTGGCTGTTCAGTTTCAACCTTCCCTAAGGTAGTTAGTAATGATTAAAAAACCTAGCATGGTTCTGATTGATGTTGATGGCACGCTTGTAGATAGCGTACCTGATCTGGCTTTTTGTGTTGATGAAATGATGAAGCAGCTGGATATGCCTGTCCGTGGCGAGGATGTGGTTCGTCACTGGGTGGGTAATGGTGTTGAGCGCCTGGTGCGTCGTGCATTGATTAACCAGCTGGATGGTGAGCCTGATGAGGCGCTATTTCAGAAAGCGATACCGATTTTTGAAGCTTTGTATGCTGAAAATACATCGAAACGCAGTTGCCTGTATCCCGGTGTACAGGAAGCGCTGGATTTTCTTAAAACCACGGGCGTACGTATTGGCTGTGTCACGAACAAGGCATCACAGTTCACACTGCCGATTTTAAAAGATCTGGGTATTAGTGGTTATTTTGAAATGGTTCTCTGTGGTGATGAGCTGCCAAGGAAAAAACCGGATCCTATGCCTTTATTGCATGTGGCAGAGAAGCTGGGAGTAAAGCCGGAGCAATCACTCATGCTGGGTGATTCTATGTCCGATGTAAAAGCGGCACGGGCAGCAGGCTTTGATATTATCTGTATGTCATACGGCTATAATCATGGTGAAGATATTCGTGACTATAATCCGGATGCCGTGGTAGATTCCATGGATGAAATAAAAGACCTGATTGACTGGTCCTGAAACTAGCGGAATAATAAGCTGTTATTCGAAACTAACTATCGATTTAGAAACATGTATAAACTTTTCAGACATACGGATTTACGCGCATTCATTACCTGGCGATGGTGACAGACTGGCTGTTGCCTTTTTGTGTGTATGTTTGTGTAAATAATTATGTCTGGAAAGAATCATGACCCCCGAAAAATTTGCTGAATTAAAAAAACAGAAGTTTACTCATATTCCACTGGTACGCGAGGTGCTGGCTGATCTTGATACACCTCTCAGTACCTTTCTCAAGCTGGCTAATAAGCCGTATTCCTATTTATTTGAATCTGTCCAGGGAGGTGAAAAATGGGGTCGTTATTCCATTATTGGTCTACCCTGTCGCACCCGTATAAAAGTGGTCGGTAAAACCGTCAGTATTGAACAAAATGAAAGTCTTATCGAAACACTTGAGGTTGAAAATCCACTGCAGTGGATAGAAGACTATCAACAGCAATTTAATGTGGCAGAGCTGGATGGATTGCCAAAGTTTACCGGTGGTCTGGTCGGATATTTTGGCTATGAAACCATTCGTTATATTGAGCCGCGTCTGGAAAAAAGTAACAAGCCTGATGATTTGAATACTCCGGATATCCTGTTGATGCTGTCAGAAGAAGTTGTCGTGTTTGATAATCTGGCGGGCAAGCTGTATCTGATTGTGAATGTAAAGCCTGATGATGGTGATGCATTTTCTCAGGGGCAGGCCAGACTGGATCAGTTAACAGAAAAACTCCATGAGCCGGTACCCAGTTATAAGCCATCAGCGAATAGTCAGCAGATCTCAGAAGATGATTTTGTTTCTGGTTTTACAGAAGTGGGTTATAAAAATGCTGTCAGTAAGGCACGAGAATATATTATCGATGGCGATGTGATGCAGGTCGTGTTATCTCAACGTATGTCAATTCCGATAAAAGCATCACCTCTGGATGTGTATCGTTCATTACGTAGTCTGAATCCATCGCCTTATATGTATTTTATGGATCTGGATGATCATCATGTCGTGGGCTCTTCGCCAGAGATACTGGTTCGCCTGGAAGATGGCCAGGTGACAGTCAGGCCGATTGCCGGCACACGTCCACGTGGAAAAGACGAAGCTGAAGATCAGGCACTGGAAAAAGAATTACTGGCTGACCCTAAAGAGCTGGCCGAGCATTTGATGTTGATTGATCTCGGGCGTAATGATGCGGGTCGAGTGAGTCAGACGGGTAGCGTGCAACTGACAGATAAAATGATTGTCGAACGCTATTCACATGTCATGCATATTGTCTCGAATGTGACGGGTGATTTAAAAGAAGGCATGAGTGCGATGGATGTTTTGCGTGCAACCTTCCCTGCGGGTACAGTGAGTGGTGCACCAAAAATTCGTGCCATGGAAATCATTGATGAACTTGAACCTGTAAAACGTGGCATCTATTCGGGGGCTGTGGGTTATTTATCCTGGAATGGAAATATGGATACGGCCATTGCTATCAGAACAGCCGTTATTAAGGGCAATACACTTAATATTCAGGCAGGTGCGGGGATTGTGTATGACTCAGTCCCTGAAAATGAATGGGCTGAGACAATGAATAAAGGGCGCGCAATATTCCGGGCTGTGGCAAAAGCTGAAGCGGGTCTGGATTAAGTTAAAAGGGTTTAGGGGTTGTATATGAAAGCGTTTTGTTTGCGCATGGTCAGTCATATTGCGTTTGAACGAACCATTATAGGTCTGATTATTATTAATGGTATTGTGCTTGGGCTGGAAACATCAGCCTATATGATGGCTAATTATGGTGAAGCTTTAATGATGGCCAATCACCTGATCCTTGCTGTCTTTATTATTGAAGCAATGATGAAAATTATTGCCGTAGCACCAAAGTTTAAATTATATTTTGGTTCTGGCTGGAATCTGTTTGATTTTTCTATTGTCGTTCTGTCATTAGTGCCTGCAGCGGGTGAATTTGCCATGATTGCACGACTGGCGCGTTTGCTTCGGGTGATGCGCCTGATTTCAACCATCCCAGAGCTACGATTGATTGTTGAAACGCTGGTCCGTTCATTGCCGGGCATGATGCATGTGATTATGCTGATGGGTGTGATTTTTTATATTTATGCGGTCGCAGGATTTCATTTTTATAATGAACACAATCCACAGTTATGGGGTTCCCTGGGGCTCTCTCTGTTAACACTGTTTCGTGTAGTGACTCTGGAGGACTGGACTGATGTTATGTATAACGCAATGGAGCTTCATTATTTAAGCTGGATGTACTTTGTCAGTTTTGTGGTTATGGGAACGTTTGTGGTGATTAATCTGTTTATCGCTGTGGTTTTGAATAATCTGGATGAAGCCAAGCAGGAACGTCTGGCAGAAATGCAAAAACCAATGAACAAGGATGAGCTGGCTAAAGAATTAAAAGCTACACAAGAAGCGCTGCAGAGATTGCAATCCAGTATAGAGAGAATGCCATCATGATGGTAATGATAGATAATTATGACTCCTTTACCTATAACCTTGTTCAGTATCTGGGGGAACTGGGTGCGGATGTGGTTGTGCATCGTAATGATAAAATTTCAGTGGCTGAAATTGAAAAATTAAATCCAGATCACCTGATGATTTCGCCAGGCCCATGCACACCCAATGAGGCTGGTATTTCTATGGAAGCTATTAAATATTTTGCGGGAAAAATTCCTGTTTTAGGTGTTTGTCTTGGTCATCAGAGTATTGGCCAGGTTTATGGTGGAAAAATTATTCATGCAAAAGAGATTATGCATGGTAAAACATCAATGATTCATCATAAGGATATGGGTGTTTTTAAGGGTTTAAAAAATCCCTATGAAGCTACGCGATATCATTCACTGGTGATAGAAAAAGAAAGCCTGCCTGACTGTCTGGAGATTACAGCCTGGACAGAAAATGAAGACGGTAGTATGGATGAAATTATGGGCGTCAGACATAAAGAGCTGGCCGTTGAAGGTGTGCAGTTTCATCCGGAATCAATATTGACTGAACACGGTCATGACTTATTAAAGAATTTTTTACAAATGTAAAAAGGGTTTTATTATGGATATGCAATCAGCAATAAAAGCAGTCACTGAAAAACGAGATCTTTCCCAGGATGAAATGACAGACGTGATGAATCTGATCATGACAGGCCAGGCGACTGATTCCCAGATTGGTGGATTTTTGATTGGGTTACGGATGAAAGGTGAAACAGTCGATGAAGTCACTGCAGCTGCAACCGTTATGCGTGAGTTATCAACCAAAGTTGATGTGCAAAAAGATAATCTGGTGGATACCTGTGGAACTGGTGGTGATGCATCGGGGAGTTTTAATATTTCAACGGCCAGTGCTTTTGTAACCGCAGCAGCAGGTGCGCATGTGGCCAAGCATGGTAATCGATCTGTATCCAGTAAGTCAGGAAGTGCGGATGTGCTGGAAACTGCCGGTGTTAATCTGGAATTAAATCCAGAACAGGTTGCCGAATGTATTCATAATGTGGGCGTTGGTTTTCTGTTTGCTGTAAAACATCATGGAGCAATGAAGCATGCCATAGGACCGAGAAAAGAAATGGGTGTGCGCACCATTTTTAATGTGCTCGGACCTCTAACTAATCCGGCAGGTGCGCCGAATCAGGTTATAGGTGTTTTTAGTAAAGACTGGGTTGAGCCACTGGCGCAGGTATTAAAGCAGCTAGGTAGCCACCATGTAATGATTGTTCATGCTGAAGATGGTATGGATGAAATTAGTATCGGCAGTGAAACTCATGTCGCTGAATTAAAAGATGGAAAGATTAGCAGTTATACCATTAAGCCAGAAGACTTTGGTATGGTACGTTCAGATTTGTCAGCAATAAAAGCAAAAGATTCAGCAGATAGTCTGGCGATGATTAAGTCCGTATTTGATGGTCAGGCAGGTCCTGCGCAGGACATTGTCTGTTTGAATGCGGGAGCAGCCATTTATGTTTCCGGTATTGAAGGCTCGTTGATGGCGGGTATAGAAAAAGCTCAGTCAGTGATTTCCGATGGCTCTGCAAAGAAGAAGCTTGAAGCGCTGATTCATTATTCTAATAATTGCTAAATACGTTTGTAAGTTGATAAATAATGAAAAATAAAACGCCCGATATTCTAAAAAAGATTTTGTTACGTAAAGAAGAGGAAATTGCCGAGCGTTCAGCAAAACAAACTATTGATGATCTTCGCCAGATAATTGTCGATGCATCACCTGTGCGTGGCTTCATTAAATCGATCGAAAATAAAATAGCAAAAGGCGAAGCTGGTGTTATTGCAGAAATTAAAAAAGCATCACCCAGCAAAGGTATATTACGTCAGGATTTTAATCCGGCAGAAATTGCCAGAAGTTACGAACAGCATGGTGCTGCATGTCTTTCTGTTTTGACAGATAAAGATTTTTTTCAGGGCAGTGAAGAGTATTTACAGCAGGCAAGGGAAGTGACCGGTATTCCTGTTATACGTAAAGATTTTATAATTGACCCTTATCAGGTGTATGAGGCGCGGGCAATTAATGCAGACTGTATTTTGTTAATTGTTGCGGCGCTGGATGATAAAAAGTTAAATGAGTTGCTTGATCTG
>JAPHQX010000060.1 GCA_026196035.1 Gammaproteobacteria bacterium | reverse complement strand
GTAAATTTCTTCACGATGCACAGATACTTCTTTAGGTGCATTAATACCGATACGTACCTGGTTGCCTTTAACACCCAGTACAGTCACAGTCACTTCATCACCAATCATTAGTGTTTCGCCGACACGGCGGGTTAATATCAACATAGTCCTACTCCTATTCCTCAATCACCAGTAGTAAGACAGTTCGGAATAAACCACCTTACCACTACTATGTGCCCTAAAGTTTAGCACAGAGCGTATCAGGGCCAATACGATCTGCATCAAGAACAGCGACCAAGCTAGGCGCTGGCCAGATTTCCGTCATTTTCCAGGCCAAAGGCACTGTGCAAAGTACGAACACCCAGCTCGAGATACTTTTCATCAATCACAACAGAGATTTTAATTTCAGATGTTGAAATCATACGAATATTAATGTTCTCTTCAGCCAGTGCAGAGAACATTTTACATGCAATACCCGCATGAGAACGCATACCCACACCTACGAGAGAGACCTTAACAATCCGGTTGTCACCATAAACTTTTCTAGCTTTAACTTCATCACCCGTTCTGGTGAGTATCGCCAGAGCTGCATCATAGTCATTTCTATGCACTGTGAAGGTAAAGTCAGTTGAACTATCTTCACCAACATTCTGCACGATCATGTCAATTTCAATATTGGCTTCAGTAATCGGCCCGAGAATATCCGATGCCACACCCGGTTTATCAGGTACACCCGATATCGTAAGCTGTGCTTCATCTTTATTGAATGCAATGCCAGAAATCAGGGCCTGCTCCATCTCATCATCCTCTGTTGTAATTAAGGTACCGCTTCCCTCAGCTTCTTCAAACGAGGAAAGAACACGTAAGGGAACATTATATTTACCTGCAAATTCGACCGAACGAATCTGCAACACCTTTGAACCTAAACTGGCCATTTCCAGCATTTCCTCAAAGGTAATCTTATCCAGCTTTCTGGCATTGGGCTCAATTCGCGGGTCGGTGGTGTAAACACCATCAACATCTGTATAAATCTGGCATTCATCAGCCTTTAAAGCGGCTGCCATAGCGACTGCAGTTGTATCTGAGCCACCGCGCCCCAGAGTCGTTATACGACCTTTTTCATCGACACCCTGAAAACCTGCTACCACAATTATATTGCCATCTTGCAGATCTTTTTCCATATCGCCACACAGGATATCCAGAATACGCGCCTTACCATGAGCACTGTCAGTGAGCATTTTAATCTGGGAACCGGTATAGGATCTGGCTGCAGCACCTTTTTTGATCAATGCCATACTGAGTAACGCAATAGTGACCTGCTCACCAGTAGAAACAAGTACGTCCATTTCATGGGCGGGAGGTTTATCAACTATTTCATTAGCAAGGGCTATCAGACGATTCGTTTCACCACTCATCGCCGATACAACGACGACGACCTGATTACCTTTATCTCTGGTCGCTATAACGCGGTCAGCTACTGCCTCAATACGTTCAATCGTACCTACAGAAGTGCCGCCATATTTTTGAACGATTAGTGCCATTAGAACATCTGGACTCTATAAATTAAATTCATCGACTCGCAAGCCAAAACATACCCTGATGCCAGGGCGGAACGGCGCGAATTATGCCATGTATCAATGTGTTATGCGAGCTGTTGTGTCACCCAGTCAACAACCGAAGCAAGCGCCTGATCAAGGTTCTCCGGCTGGTTACCCCCGGCCTGAGCCATATCCGGGCGACCACCCCCTTTACCGCCTACCTGACTGGCAACCATATTGACAAGATCACCCGCTTTTAACTGTTTAGTCTGCTCTTTAGTGACGCCTGCTACCAGTCGAATTTTGCCATCTTCTTCTGATGCCAGCACAATGGCCGCGCTACCTAATTTGTTTTTTAACTGGTCCATGGTGTCCATCAGGGTCTTGTTATCAGCACCATCCAGTTTAATGGCCAGTACTTTCAGACCCGAAACATCTACTGCACTTTCAGATAAATCGCCACCGGTCTGGCTAGCCAGTTTAGATTTTAACTGGGCAATTTCCTTATCCTGTGATTTAACTTTTTCGAGTAACTGCTTAACCTTGCCAGTAATTTCATCACGACCACCCTTCAACAGACCCACCAGCTGATCCAGCTGTTGTTCCTGTTGCTCGGCATAATCAACAGCTGCTTCACCGGTAATCGCTTCGATACGTCTAACGCCAGCTGCGACACCACTTTCAGAAATAATCTTGAAAAAACCAATGTCACCAGAATGATCCACATGGGTACCACCGCATAACTCTACTGAGAAATTACCCATGGAAACAACCCGCACCACATCACCGTATTTCTCACCAAACAGAGCCATGGCGCCTTTTTCTTTAGCCGCATCTATGGCCATTTCTTCAGACTGTGTTTTCAGGTTATGACGAATCTGCTGATTAACTTCACGTTCAATTTGTTGTAACTGCTCGGCCGTCACCGCTTCAAAATGGGAAAAGTCAAAACGCAAACGCTCGTTATTAACTAACGAACCTTTCTGCTGTACATGATCACCGAGAATATTTCGTAATGCGGCATGCATAAGATGTGTTGCCGAATGATTGCCAATAGTCGCACGGCGTCGATCAGCATCAATCACGGCTTCCAGCTCATCACCAACACTCAGTTGACCTTCAGATAACTGCCCAACATGTATAAACGCCTGCCCTGCTTTTTGGGTATCCATCACTTCAAAACGGCATTGTTCATTGAGTAACAAACCGGTATCACCGACCTGACCACCGGACTCTGCATAAAAAGGCGTTTGCTCAAGAACGACAACAGCCTCTACACCGGCATCAATAGAATCCGTTTCTTTTCCATCAGCATAAATAGCTAGAACTTTTGATCGATCCAGTAAATGATCGTAACCGGTAAATGTTGTCACTGCATCGGTAGTAATAGCATCATTGTAATCGACATCAAAGTGACTGGCAGCACGTGCACGCTCTTTCTGGGCCTGCATTTCTTTTTCAAAACCATCATGATCAATTGTCAAACCACGTTCGCGGGCAATATCTGCAGTTAGATCGACGGGAAAACCATAGGTATCATACATTTTAAATGCCATATCACCGGGAATCTGTTTTCCACTTAATCCAGCAATACCTTCTTCCAGTATTTTCATACCCTGATCCAGGGTCTCCGCAAAGCGTTCTTCTTCAAGTTTTAGAATACGTACAACATTATCCTGAGCTTCCGCAAGCTCAGGATAAGCTTCACCCATTTCATCAACTAAAGGAGTAACCAGTTTATGAAAAAATAAATTGTCCTGACCCAGATTATGACCATGACGCAGTGCACGGCGAATAATGCGGCGCAGCACATAACCACGACCTTCATTAGAAGGCATCACGCCATCAACAATTAAAAATGCACAGGAACGAATATGATCCGCAATGACTTTTAATGAACTGTTAGTTAAATCTTTTGCGTTTGTTTCTTTTGCAGCAGCTTTGATTAAATTCTGAAACAGATCGATATCATAATTACTGTGACCATCCTGCAAAATAGCCGTCAGTCGCTCAAGCCCCATGCCTGTATCTACAGATGGTTTTGGCAATGGCGTTAAGGTTCCATCCTTTGAACGATCATATTGCATGAACACCAGGTTCCAGATTTCGATGTAACGATCGCCATCTTCGTCAGGAGAGCCCGGAGGACCACCGGGAATATCTTCGCCATGATCATAAAAAATTTCAGTACAGGGACCACAGGGACCGGTATCACCCATAGACCAGAAATTGTCTTTTGCCCCGATACGACCAAATGCCTCAGGATTGATACCCACTTCTTTTAACCAGATATCAGCTGCTTCATCATCTTCTTCATAAACCGTGACCCAGAGCTTTTCTGGCGGTAACCCAAGAACTTCAGTCAGAAATTCCCAGGCATAGAAAATAGCATCACGTTTGAAATAATCGCCAAAACTGAAATTACCCAGCATTTCAAAAAATGTGTGATGACGTGCGGTATAACCCACATTCTCCAGATCATTATGTTTACCACCCGCGCGTACACAGCGCTGACTTGATGTGGCTCGTGTGTAATCCCGTTTATCACGCCCAAGAAACACATCCTTGAACTGAACCATGCCCGCATTGGTAAACAGCAAAGTTGGGTCATTACCCGGCACCAGAGAACTTGAAGGCACTATCTCGTGTTGTTTCTGTTTAAAATAATCGAGGAATTTCTGTCGAATTTCAGCTGTCGTCATCATACTTATTTACATTAAAAACCATTTGTATGTTATTGATTATTAATAAATTGATTAATCATATCTAGCGGGTATCCACGATGCTGTAGAAAACGCATACGCTTCGCCTTCTCCTTGAATTCATCAATCAATTCATTGCCATATTTTTTTCTGTATTGCTGAATCATAATGCCTTGCCATTCATCGGCAAGCTCATCAAGATAAACCGTCGATACGTCCGCATCGACACCCCTTTCTTTAAGCTCCTGAGCAATACGCAAAGGCCCATAGCCCCGTTGCCTGCGCATATTAATATAAGTTTCGGCAAAACGCTCATTTGATAGCAAATTATTCGACCGCAACTTCTCGATAACCTGCTCAGTCGCCTCTTCATTAAAGCCTTTTTGCTGCAACTTTCGATTAAGCTCAAGCTCCGAATGCTCTCTACGAGCTAGAAGACCCATTGCCACTTCAGTAATCGAACGACTCATAGTCATACGTACCCATGCAAAACACAAAAAAAGCCGTGATAAGAAAAATCTCACCACGGCTATTAATCACTACAGCATCTTAATCGACCAGTGCTGCCTCATCTTCAAATTCGATCTCTGGTGTCTGATCCATACCATCAGAATTAAGATCCGGTAATAACACGGCTCGAATTTTAGCTTCAATATCATCGGCTATCTCAGGATTCTCTTTCAGAAAGGTACGCACCTTATCTTTACCCTGACCAATACGATCACCATTATAGCTATACCAGGCACCGGACTTTTCGACGATATCGTTAGCCACACCCAGATCAATCAACTCGCCCTCATGGGAAATACCCTCACCGTAGAGAATTTCGAAATTAACCTGTTTAAATGGCGGTGCCACCTTATTCTTAACCACCTTAACCTTGGTTTCATTACCCAGGATCTCATCACCCTTCTTAATGGCACCGGTACGGCGAATATCCAGTCGAACCGAAGCATAAAATTTCAGCGCATTACCACCAGTGGTGGTTTCAGGGCTACCGAACATGACACCGATCTTCATACGAATCTGGTTAATAAAAATTACCAGGGTATTGGAACGCTTGATATTGGCGGTCAATTTACGCAGGGCCTGAGACATCAGCCGTGCCTGTAAACCCATATGAGAATCACCCATATCACCTTCAATTTCTGCTTTTGGCGTTAATGCTGCGACCGAGTCAATAACGACCACATCAACACTGCCAGAACGCACCAGCATATCGGTAATTTCCAGCGCCTGCTCACCAGTATCCGGCTGGGATACCAGCAACTCATCCACATCAACCCCCAGCTTTGCTGCGTACAAAGGATCCAGCGCATGTTCCGCATCAATAAAGGCCGCAGTGCCACCTAGCTTCTGCATTTCAGCCACCACATGCAGAGTTAAGGTGGTTTTGCCTGATGATTCAGGGCCATAGATCTCAACTACACGACCTCGGGGCAAACCACCTATACCCAGAGCCACATCCAGCGAGATAGAACCCGTCGAAACAGCATCTATATTACGACTGGCAACGGAATCGCCCATTCTCATGACAGAACCCTTACCGAACTGCTTTTCTATCTGGCCCAATGCGGCACTTAAAGCCATCTTCTTATTATCATCCATTGTCATATCCCCTGGTTATTTCGTTTATCTGCGCATTACAGCGCATCTGGTTTTACCTATGGCGAAACATTTAAAACAGTTAAATATCTCGAGTTGAATGAAGATTAGACTATACTTTTTTACATGTCAATATATTTTATGATATCAATATTTTTTACCACCTTATATTTTTTATATAACTAAACTAAAATCAAGTACACTTAAATAAAGTAGAAAAAACAGGGTTAAATCGTGGAAAAAGCCAGCAAACTGCCAAATGAGATCAAATGGGCCACGCGCCAGAGACTGCAATTCATCGAAGTCATGGCCTACTACACCGGTGTTATCAGCCGCAGCACCCTGGCGTCAGCTTTTGGTATCTCCGACCCTGCCGCCACAAAAGACCTTAAACTCTACAATGAACTGGCACCGGACAATCTAAAGTACAACCCCTCGTTATTTAGCTTTGTACCCACTGAGGCTTTTGAAACCTTATTTAGCAATCTGGATCCAGCCGCTGTACTACCCATGATCGCCAACAATCTACTGGCCATAGACAATCCAGCCAATGATGACCAGCTCTATGGCATCACCATTGATAAACTTCCCCTGCCCACGCGCCTGCCAGGCAAAGAAGTACTATCCCAGATCATGCGGGCCATTAGAGGCAAAACCCAGCTAAGCATGGTATATCACTCGTTATCAAACAGGGAAAGCAAGGAACAGCGCATCATCGAACCTCACGCGATTATCAATAATGGCCTGAGATGGCATATACGCGCCTACAGTCATGAAACCTACGATTTCCGTGACTTTGTTTTATCCAGAATCGCAGAAGCAAAAATGATTGACGAAAGCGCCGAATCCAGCGCCCAATATGATGATGACTGGATGGAAATAATCAGTATTAAATTAAAACCCCATCCACAATTAAATAAAAAACAACGACTAACCTTAAAATATGATTACAACATGATAGATGACACCATTGAATTAAATGTACGGCGCGCACTGGTGGGTTATGTTCTACAGCGTATGGCGGTCGATACCACAGCCGATCATTCATTAAACCCGAATGCCTACCAGCTGGTTGTGGTTAACAGAGATGAAATCGAACCTTTTGCGGGCTGGGCATTTCTTTAAAAAATCACATTAAATGACCACAATTAACAAAAATATGCATTTAAAAACAATCTGTAAATACCGAATCATACACTATTAACTTTCAGCCATTTAATCCTTCGGTGAAGGGGTGTCGATATATTTTACAAACAAGAGTTCAGTGTCGATAAAGTTTACAGAATAATAATCACCTGAACGAATGATTCAATTTATAATCAATTGTTTAATAAGAAAAAAATATATCTGGCATTATATATGCTTACTCTTTTACTAATAAATCTCATTCATTAATTTTTTGAGATACTAATTGATAATAATTGACATGGAAAATGAATTGAAAAGCTTAAAATTAATAACAATAGCTATTGGCTTATCAACCACTATAAATGTGCATGCAGCATCGTTCGTGAGTGCTGACTTACTTACTGCCGGTGACGGCCTGCTAATTGAAGATACAACTAATGGGCTTCAGTGGGCTGACTGGTCACAAATTCCTGGTTATACATCAGTCAATGATTTCTTTAGTACCAGCACCTGGGCAGGACAAGGCTTTAGACTGGCAACACAGTCCGATCTCGAACTACTGTTTACGACAGCCGGTGCAGATAATATTGGTTACAATTCAAGCTGGTTTAATAACCCAGGTAGCGGAGGCTCAGCGTCTAATATTGCGGCGATAGAACTCATAAACGCAACCACCACTCACCAGGGGCCTAGCTACTCTGATACTAACGGCAGCGCATGGATTCATTCTTTCTTTGACAACGGTGGAAATCCTGCAACATCAGGTATGGTTCGATTCAATTCTGAAAGCCACGTTGATTATGGCGCTGGTATCATTGATATCATTCTTAACGAGGAATACGCAAATACAGATGGCAACAATGACGAACGCTATAGCGTTATGGCTGTCCGTGATATTGTGGTTGTTCCCATACCAGCTGCTGTTTGGCTGTTTAGCTCCGGTCTTATTGGATTAATCGGTTTTGCCAGATCTAAAAAAGCATAATATTTTTTATATTAAATAAATGAATAAAATCATAAAGGAAGTAAATAAATGAAATATTGGAACCTCACATTAGCGGCTATCATATTAATACTATCCAACAGTGCCAACGCGGCCTTAGTGGGTCGTTTAGCTGCGACTGAAGGCGGCACTGACTATCAGGCTTATTACGATACTGAAGCTAACCTCACATGGCTGGCAGATGCTACTGCCGCCGGTATTGCTATGAACTGGGATGATGCCAGCAACTGGGTAGCAAATTTGAATGTTGATGGTGTAACAGGCTGGCGTCTGTATGATACAGGCCCCTATTGTGGTGGACCTTATAACTGCACAGACAGCGAAATGGGCAACTTGTTTTATAACGTATTAGGTGGTGTCGCCGGAAGTTCGATTACTGATGTACATAATGCCAATTATGATTTATTCAGTAATATTTTGACTGATCACTACTATTGGTCACTTACAGAGTTCGCACCTGATCCAGTCGACGCATGGCATTTCCATATGGACGGTGGCTCACACGACCCGTATCATAAGTATATTGAGATGTACGCATGGGCCGTCTATTCAGGTGACGTTGGATTAGCAGCAGTACCCGTACCAACTGCAGTATGGTTATTTAGTAGCGGCCTTATTGGCTTAATCGGCATAGCAAGGCGCAAGAAATCTTAAAAACTAAATAAATTATTTTATTAGAGGCGACTTTTTAGTCGCCTTTTTTATTTCAAATAAATAAGCACTGATAATTTGATCAGGCATTAATCTCATGCTGACGAATCTCCGCCACTGAAAACTAAAAATACCTTTTTATTACTTTATACTTCACACCCCTTTCTACTGATACAGACTCTACAAGCACAAAATCATTTACCTTCCAATTGATTGACTTAAAGTCTTCCAACTCTCCAGGCTTTATTAATTTCCGCATCAGGGTTACATGAGGCACAAAAGGACGTTGATCAATTTTGTAATCACAATTTGAAAGCGCACCGCCGAGTGTCTCGTATAATTTATTTAATTGCTGAGGTACTTCGAGACAGCCCATCCAGAATATTTTTGCTTTATAAAAATGACCATATTGACCTAAGATCAACTCAAATGGCTCAACTTTTACCGTTTGTGCTACCCGATCTAAACAATCTAATTTTTCTTCTGAAACATTGCCAATAAAGTGCAATGTAATATGCAAATTTTCAGGTCGCATGATACG
>JAPHQX010000077.1 GCA_026196035.1 Gammaproteobacteria bacterium | reverse complement strand
GCATTTTATCCACGACAGGTAATAGTGAGATTATCTGACTTTAAATCAAATGAATATGCGTCGCTTCTGGGTGGGGATTTATTTGAGCCCGAAGAAGAAAATCCCATGATCGGTTTTCGAGGTGCTTTTCGTTATCCCTCGGACATGTTTCATGAGTGTTTTGCACTGGAATGTCAGGCATTGATTAAAGTTAGAGAGGTAATGGGATTAAATAATGTTGATGTAATGGTTCCATTTGTGCGTAGTCTTGAAGAGGGACGTAAGACGCTTGAATTAATGGACAGTAATGGCCTTGTGCGAGGCAATAACAGTTTGAAGGTTTATTTGATGTGTGAGATCCCGGTTAATGTTTTACTGGCAGAAAAATTTCTTCAGGACTTTGATGGTTTTTCGATTGGCTCAAATGATTTGACCCAGCTTACCCTCGGGGTGGATCGTGATTCTGGTCTAATAACGGGTTTTGATGAACGTAACGAGGCTGTGACCATAATGATGAAAATGGCGATTAATGCCTGCAAGAAAGCCGATAAGTATGTCGGCATCTGTGGTCAGGCACCTTCAGATTTTCCTGAGATCACCCATTGGTTAGTGGATCAGGGAATATCATCTATCTCTTTAAATCCTGATAGCGTGATTGATATGACTCATGAGGTATTGCTGGCTGAAAGCAAACTGTCAAAACATTAACTAGAATAATTTAGATAACCATAATAATTTTAATTTCCGGGTATTTTTTTGTATAAATCGATTAAGGCATTAACAAAATCAATGATGGGTAGTTTGCGTGACCTGCTGCCTATTATACTTGTGATTGCTTTCTTTCAGTTATTTGTCCTGCAGCAACCCATTCCTAATATGGTCGATATTCTCCTGGGTACATTTTTTGTAGTGCTGGGCTTAACATTTTTTATCTATGGCCTGGAAATGGGTCTATTTCCAATAGGTGAGTCCATGGCTCATGCTTTTGCGCGTAAGGGTAGTGTCAGCTGGTTGCTGGTTTTTGCTTTTGCTTTAGGTTTTGGAACAACAGTTGCCGAGCCTGCATTAATAGCGGTCGCCGCAGAAGCAGCTGATGTTGCGGCAAATGCGGGTGTTATAGCAAAAACAGAGGATGCCAGAGATAATTATTCCTATGGTCTGCGAATGACCGTCGCATTTTCCGTGGGGCTGGCCATTGTTATTGGTGTTTTCAGAATCTTAAAAGGCTGGCCAATACACTATTTTATTATTGGTGGTTATATCCTGGTGGTTATTATGACAGCCTTCGCCCCTCGAGAAATCATAGGTATTGCTTATGATTCAGGTGGTGTAACCACATCCACTATTACAGTGCCACTGGTAACGGCATTAGGTGTGGGTCTTGCATCATCTATTCGTGGACGCAATCCAATGATTGATGGTTTTGGGTTGATTGCCTTTGCTTCATTGACGCCGATGATTTTCGTTATGGGCTATGGAATGTTGATATGAAAGTGGTCTTCATTACGTCTTTCATCCTGGGCTATGGAATGTTGATATGAAAGTGGTCTTTATTACGTCTTTCATCCTGGGCTATGGAATATTGATATGATGGATCTGATATCACAATTTGCCCAGACCTTACTGAGTACGGTAATGGATGTAATTCCTATAGCCGCTATTATTTTTGGGTTCCAGTTTTTTGTTATTCGCAAGCCGATACCTAATTTACGTAAAGTATTGATTGGCTTTTTTTATGTTTTGCTGGGTTTATCTTTATTTTTAATGGGTCTCGAAAAAGCATTATTCCCATTAGGTCGTTTAATGGCTGATCAGTTGACTAATCCCGAATTTATTTATGAAGGTTTAAATAATGTGGCTCAGGTTATTCACTGGTCAGATTATTACTGGGTTTATATATTTGCGGCTGCCATTGGTTTTAGTACGACAATTGCCGAGCCATCATTGATTGCGGTAGCCATTAAAGCCAATGAAGTATCGGGTGGTGCTATCAGTGCCTGGGGTCTGCGCATCTCTGTTGCCATTGGTGTTGCCATGGGTATTTCTCTGGGGAGTTACCGGATTGTTACAGGTATACCGATTCATTATTTTATTATTGTCGGTTATATCGTTGTGGTGATACAGACCTTTTTTGCGCCCAAAATGATTATAGCGCTGGCTTATGACTCGGGTGGTGTGACCACATCGACAGTGACGGTGCCTCTTGTTGCTGCACTGGGTCTGGGTCTTGCGGAAACAGTACCGGGTCGAAATGTTTTAATTGATGGTTTTGGTTTAATTGCATTTGCCAGTCTGTTTCCGATTATGTCAGTTATGGCGTATGCACAAATTTCCGAGTTTCAGTCGAACAAACAGAAGAAACAAAGATCAACACAGGATTCATAAATACCATAGTTATATGGGAGAAAGCTTATGCACTTTAAATTAATAATTGCTTTTGTTGATGATACAAAAACAGATAAAGTAATGACGGCGGCGCGTGAAGCTGGTGCAACGGGTGCAACCGTTATCAGTAATGCGAGAGGCGAAGGTCTGGAGAAATCAAAAACATTTTTTGGTCTGTCGTTAGAGACACAAAGAGATGTATTGTTATTTCTTGTTGAAGAACATTTGAGCCGACATATACTGGAGAAAATTGGTGATGTCGGTGAATTTGATACTGATATAGGTACAGGAATAGCGATTCAGATTGATGTTGAAGATGCGATAGGTGTCGCGCATCAGGTAGAAAAACTGGTGGGTATAGTGGAGGATGAATTATGAGTGAAAAGAAACTGGTAAGAGTTCGTGATGTAATGAAAAACGAATTCGATATGGTTGATGGTAAAATGACCGTTAAAGATGTGCTGAAAACAATGAAACATATCGAAACAAAGTCATTGCTGGTTAAAAAAAGACATGAGGACGATGAATACGGTATGGTGTTGTTATCGGATATTGCCAAACATGTTCTGGCAAAAGATCGTTCGCCTGATCGTGTCAATATATATGAGATTATGTCGAAACCGGTAATCAGTGTTCGACCAGGAATGGATATTCGGTACTGTGCACGACTATTTGATCGTTTTGGTCTGTCACGAGCACCGGTTATTGATGGTGGCGAGGTTGTGGGTATTATCAGTTTTACTGATATGGTATTACATGGTCTGGTCGAAATTGAATAATAGTGTGTTTAGCTATCGATAATATTGGCAGCATCAACTGTATTATTCAGTAAAACAGCTACTGTCATCGGGCCAACACCACCGGGGACAGGCGTTATCCATGCTGCATTTTGTGCAGCGGTTTCAAAGTCCACATCGCCGACCAGGCTGCCATCGTCAAGGCGGTTAATGCCGATATCAATAACTGTCGCACCGGGTTTGATCCATTCACCTTTGACCAGTCCAGGTTTACCTACGGCAACCACCACAATATCCGACCTGCGTACGTGATCTTCAAGGTCTGATGTAAAGCGGTGAGTCATGGTGACTGTTGCACCTGCGAGCAGTAATTCCATACCCGCAGGACGTCCCACATGATTAGATGCGCCAACAATTACCGCATTTCTACCTTTGTAGGTTTCATTAGTAGAATCCAGTAACAGTTTCACTCCATAAGGGGTGCAGGAGCGTAATGCCGGTTTCCTCTGCGCCAGTCGTCCCAGATTGTAGGGATGAAAACCGTCAACATCCTTACTGGGATGAATGCGTTCGATGACTTCATCCTGGCTCAGGCCCTCAGGTAAAGGGAACTGAACCAGAATACCGTGTATCTCTTCGTCAGTATTCAGGGTATCAATTAACTGATTGAGTTCTTCCTGTGATGTACTGGCAGGAAGATCATAAGCTTTCGACAGAATGCCGGTCTCTTCGCAGCCACGGCGTTTATTGCGTACATAAACTTCTGACGCAGGATCGCTACCCACCATAATAACGGCCAGTCCCGGTGCTCTCAGGCCTTTTTCCAGGCGTTTTTGAACGCGTTCTTTAACCGAGATACGCAGGTCTGCAGCGATCTGTTTACCGTCTATGATTCTGGCTGGCATGGTGTAAAATTCCTGTCTATGAAGGCGGTGGATTTTCGCACGGTCCGTAGGGCTACTACAAGGGCAAGATGATGCAGATTAGCATGCACTGATAGTTGACCTAGATGGCTCAGGCAAGTAATATCCGCATTCCTCGCGATAGCGAGTTGAAATATATATTTCGGGGTATAGCGCAGTCTGGTAGCGCGCCTGCTTTGGGAGCAGGATGTCGGGAGTTCGAATCTCTCTACCCCGACCAAATTTATCTATATTCATTGGATAGAATATAGACAGCCAGTCAGGACGAGTAGAGTTTCTGCGCCTGTAGCTCATCCGGATAGAGCATCGGCCTTCTAAGCCGAGGGTAGCAGGTTCGAGTCCTGCCAGGCGCGCCATGTTTATGGTGGGTGTAGCTCAGTTGGTAGAGCCCCGGATTGTGATTCCGGTCGTCGAGGGTTCAAGTCCCTTCATCCACCCCATTTTCTAGATGATTGCCCACGGCATCTTTATTATCATCAGTGTTTTAAAAGATAATATGAATGCCCTGTCGGGCATGATCTTGTTAGGCCAGGATGGCTGTAAATTTCAGCGGTAAGATTTTACGCTGCGCGGTTGTGTCCCTTCGGGACGGTTGATTCGCGTGCCATCTTTGTATGCAAAAATGGGCCTTTAGCTCAGTTGGTAGAGCAGGAGACTCTTAATCTCTTGGTCCAGGGTTCGAATCCCTGAGGGCCCACCATTTAATTCTATGTCATATTTTTCATTTTCATTTCTTTGCTGGATACCTTGTCAATCAGGGATGAGAACCGGTTCGACAAAATCGCCTGGAGCGATTTTGAACATGGTGACGCTATTATCACCATGGCCCGAAGGGTGAATGCAGGGATAGCATGAATACAAAATCGCCTGGAGCGATTTTGAACATGGTGACGCTATTATCACCATGGCCCGGAGGGTGGCCTACAGGGATGTAGGCCATAATCCCTGAAGGCCCACCAACTATTTCATTGATTTCATGGAAGCAATTTATTTCAAATCCCGTTTTTATCTGATCAATAAGCAGCAACTGTGCTAATTATTACTTTGGTGGCTTAACTCGTTCTGGACGAATGCGATAATGCAGCTGTATTTGGCGAGATTTATGCCCAGCTTAATTCTGATCAGTTATGCATTTGTACTTAAGGTGCAATTTAACAACAATCTGTTGTCTGAGAAATTACTTTCACATGGTTTAATGAAGATACCAGCGATGATATTTCAGGTTACTGCTCCTGTCTTCATAATCCGGTTTATAAAATTGTACTTGATAGATTTGCCCAGCAATCAATTAAAACAGATCGACTCTCATTGGGTTGTTGCAAAATTTCATTTCCCGGTATTCTATCCCCTATGGATTGCAAAATATTTCAACCCACAAATAGTAGAAATGACATAAGTTATTGTTTTTACGGAGATAATTGTTATGGCACAAATACTGCTTACTATAAAAATAATAACCAGAAATAGCGTGGTTATGATTACTGGAGCGACCCAATGAAACTGCTGGTCACATTATGGAGAAAGTGGTTTAAGCGTTCCCATGAGGTCACAGTTAACAAGGGCTTACATCAGGTGGAATTACCGGATGGAGAAATAGTACAGGTGACTCATTCAGCTGATTGTATTGGTGCTAGTTGCCCAAGACCTCAGCTGGTAACCATGCAAATGCTCGATGAAATGGAATCGGGGGATATACTGGAACTGGTTTCTGATAACTCGACAACAGTAGAGACAATACCTGCGTTGGCAATGGTTCTTTATAGTGATCATCTGGCAACGCTACATACTAAAACGGGCTGGCGCATCTACATACGTAAAAGTGATTAGCGCGGTCATATGTGGTTGAAAGAATTCCATTCAATTGTTGGTGAGGTGATATGAGCAAAGAACCCGGAGTGTATGTTGATCTAACTGTCGATGAAGGACCCAGTGGCTGGTTTACACAAAAAGAAAATCGTTATGCAGCCGCTATCATGGCACTGGTGGCTTTAGGATCGGTTTGGGCATTGTTACAGGATACGCGCTGGGTCTACTTACTTGTCTATGTCTGGTTTGGGCTGGCATATGGCATGTTTTTACAGTATGGCCGGTTTTGCATGGCATCTGCGGTACGCGATCTGTTTGCTGTAGGTGTGCCGCGCATGGCGGTAGGCATCATGATAGCCGTGTGCCTGTATTCACTGGTGGCCGCAACCGTTCAGGTAAGTGGTTTTAATGCATTTCATCCGCATCCACTCGGCTGGCATATCATTATCGGTGGTCTGATATTCGGTTTTGGCATTATTTTTACTGGTGGTTGTGCCACGGGCTCATTATATAAAGCTGGTGAAGGGAATCTTGGCTCAGTTCTGGTAATTATTTCAATTTCATTTTCCCAGGCAATTTTCGTGGTACTCGGCGGATGGTTCGACAAATTTGCACCTGCTTCATGGACCACGTCTGCTCTGGATAAGGGCATGCCAGAGGAACTCTCTGTCACTCAGGGCTGGTTTGATTTGTTTACTGCTGGCTATGTCTGGGACCTGAAGGGCTCGACTCTGGCGGCTATGCTGGGTGTGAGCAATCCGATCGTCGCCAGTTATTTAATCAATAGTTTATTAGTCACTATTTTACCTGCTATCGTGATTGTGGTGCTGCTGTATGCTTTCTATTATCGCAAGGGGCATGTTCGTCGTGAGAAGATTGAGCAACCTGTGCTGAAAGATCATATTCGTGGTATCTGGTCTATGGTCACGTCGTCAAAAAATACAGCCATCGCCGGTATTGGCCTGGGTGCTTTCGCCGGTCTGCATGTCTGGGTAACAGGCATATTGCGTGATCATTACGGCATATTCAATTTCGGTGAGATGCTGGCCGACATGGGCCACAAGGCCGGTCTTTCCATACAGGACACCGTGTTTGATCCCGGATACTGGTATATCACAACCCAGGAAGCTCAGTGGGGTGCCTGGGTGATGGAAACCATGGGCATGGATATGCGTGACAATATTTTCTTTGGCCTGGACAACGGTGTGCCCAACCCACTGATTAATGCCCCCGGTTTCATGTCTATCGGTATCATCCTTGGAGCTGCAGTTCTGGCGCTGTTACGTCGGGAATTCAAAATTAAAGTACCCAGTATGGAAACAGTGGTATTCGCCTTGGTCGGTGGACTGCTGATGGGTATAGGTGCACGTGTCGCCATGGGCTGCAATATTGGGGCTTATTTTGCCACCGTATCGAATGGTGATCCAAGCGGCTGGCTGTTCCTGCTGGGCATGGTGGCTGGCGGATATGTGGGCGTCAAATTATTTAACCTGTGGATATCATGGCGAGTGTCGCGTTCAGATGATTTCGCTTTGTAATAGAAACATATTTTTAACTAGCAACGGAGACAGTAAACGATGGCTGTTAAATTTGAAGAGCTGGGTGATGGTCAGTTTCAGCTTGATGTGTGTGGCTACAGTTGTCCACATCCTCAAATGTATACCAAGAAAGCATTACAGAAAATGTCAGGCGGTGATGTGCTGACATTGGTTTTTGATAATCCTTCGTCAGGGGAGTCCATTGCGGCGATGTGTGAAAATGAAGGCAATGAACTGTTTGAGCGTGAAGATAATAATGGTTCGTTTATCTGGAAAATTCGTAAAGGCTAAGTATGAATCTAGGTATTGTTGTTACTAATGAAAATCACGGTGAAGTGGCACTTGGGTTACTGGAAGAGGCGGCCACCAGAGGCTGGCAACTGCGCTGCTTTCTCAGTGATACCGGTGTCAAATTACTGAATGATTCACGTTTTGTTGATTTCTGCCAGGGCGAGCACTGGGTTGCTTTATGTGAGTTAAGTCTGGAGCGTTATCACATCGAAACTTCAAAAGTGCAGGATGTGGCACCGAACATCATTATTGGTGGGCAGTATCAGGATGCTGAACTGGTAAAAAATTCTGACCAGGTTCTGGTATTTTAGGGGGATGTATGACAACTAAAAATATTTTAATGATTGCCCGTCATAGAAAAACAGAAGCCCTGCGCATGGCGGCAGGACTGACCCTACTGGATGATGCGGTGAGTGTGCTGGTATGCGGTGAACTTGATGATTCTGCAGAAGTTGAAGAACAAATGGAAGCGCTGGAGTTTTCCGATGTGCCAGTCACCTGTTTATCTGATCCAGCAGAGCAAGCGATGGCAAACGCTATTTCACAATCTGATGTGGTGTACATGATATGAATATGACAAATAAACAAACGGTGTTACTGCTTTATGTCAGTGAGGATGACCAGGCGGCTGGAGATGCAATGAAACAGTCTTTGCAGACACAGGGTATCCCGGTGGTGGAACTGCTGGTACCACAGAATTATGCAGCAGTGCTTGATCAGCTGCAGCAACCCGTTATTCCGGTGGTCGTCAATTAAATATGCATTCATTGCAAAATGACAAAGCACAAGCTTAGCGGGGAGTTATGCAACCAGCTACACAGGACGTGAATACCAACTGAAGTTTATAACTTATTGATAATAATGAAATTTAAAGGTTAATCCTGAAATGGCATACAAGTTGCACTTCAATACATTGATTACTGACATCCGACTATCTGAACTTGTTCACCAGCGAGTAACCGATAGAAAACCAGGCATTGTGGAGGAAAGCTAAATGTTCGAAATTAAATCAACGTTGTTAAACAGGGGGCGAACTGGCATGTGGCTGTTGCTGGTCGGCTTCGCAATTTCGGTCACTGGATGTGATACCGAAAATGATCTGAATACATCATCGACTGTCACCCTGCCGGATATGGTCAGCCCGGCCTCATTGACGACAACGTCTGCGGACGATTATAACGATAATATCTATGGCCTGATTACCGGTGCTACGCTGGCAACCTGGATAGCTGACTGGCCAAACAACAAGCCATACGGTCTGGCTTCGGATAGCAAGCTGATTATTCTGCAGGCAAGCGCAGGTGAAGCCGGTTCAGAATACATTACCTCAGATCCCGCAAATGGTGTGTTTACCTATCTGGCACCCATGGTGAATGAGCTTCGCTCGAATGGTGTAGTACAGACCAAGAGTATGGTACCCAGTGGTGAAGTGATCGATGCCTTCCTGTCCAAGTACAATATCGATCCGAGCAAGGATATGGTGGTCTGTGCGCAGGGTACAGCTGGTGGTTACGCGTCTATGCAGGCTGGGCGTTGCTGGTATACGTTACGTTACTGGGGCATGCTGAAAGGTCAGGTTGCGGTACTTAATGGTGGCAATGCGTGGAATGAAACCAATAATGGACTCGTTGCCGATGTAACTGTGAACACGGCACCGGAAACCGGAACCGCCTCGGTAAAAGATCTGCCGGCTCTGAATTTTGCCCTGCAGGCTACACTTGAGGATATGGTCAATATCACCCCAACTACCGATACAAATGAGCTGGATGATGGTGTCTTCATCTGGGATGCCCGTGGTAGCAATCAGTACTATCCAACTGGCGACGGTGATTTCCAGAGCGGCCCGGTTCAGGGGCACCCCAATGGCGCGCTGAATCTGAACTATAGTAACCTGCTTGATTCAGCAAACGGCTATACCTACAAAACCAAGGCAGAGTTACAGGCCTATATCGATGGTGATGTAGACGCTGGCAGCAACGGCTTCCTTGATATCACCCTGCAAGCAGTGGGTAACGGCAACGCCTATCAGTCCGGTGATACTGTCTATACCTACTGTGAAACCACTTACCGTGCCATGGTGACAGGTTTTGCTTCTGCTGCGATTCTGGGACTGCCCACCCGCTTCTACGATGGAGCCATGACCGAGTGGCATTCGCTGTCCGCGGTAGCAGACAGTGATGGTAATCTGCTGGCACCAGCGAATTCCCCATGGCGTACAGATACTCTGGATCGCAGTCATTTCTTCCAGAAAAGCGTAGCAGTAAATGCACCGACATCAGGTAGCTCTGGTTATATTGTTGATGCTTATTCCAATACGGCACAAAATATCATCATTGAAGACCTGGCCTACAAAGGTATTGTTGTAGAAACAGGCTCAACCGGCGATACTTCAAGCGGCGGTGGTGTATTACCAGCTAACCCATGTGGTGGTTGATAAGCCCAACTATATAGATTACGCAAGACTCGGGCCCATGGGAAACTATGGGCCCTCTTTTTTGGATGCGATAATGTTATTGAAAAACCTGGTGCTAACACTAGTGTTAGGGGTGCTGGTCTCTAGCCTGGTAGCCTGTGAGCCTGATACGGACCAAATAGGAGAAACAGCTTCTATTAGTCAATTTCTGCAAAAACACTGGCCTAAAGTCTTACCCCCGCAGGGTGAACCACCTGCTAATTTCTCGGATGAGGAAGCCTCACTTGCGCCACAGGCTTGTGGTGAATGCCATGCCGCCCAGTATGAACAATGGTCGAGTAGCCTGCACAGTCACACCATGGGGGCGGGTATTCAATGGCAGTTACAACTGATGTCGCAGCAAGCAGGAAACAAATGTCTACAATGCCATGCGCCCTTAGCTGAACAGAAGGCACTGGTTGCATTACAGCAGGGCTGGCCTAATGTGCCCAGTGCTGAAATACCTGAATGGCTACCCCCGAATCTGGCTGATACGGGTCTTGTTTGCGCCGTTTGTCATGTACGACAGCATCAACGTTTTGGACCACCACCGCGCAATGCACTACCCGAAGAAATTCCTCATGCTGGCTTTACTGCCAGTGAGGCATTTCAAGACAGTGGTTTTTGTGCAGCATGCCACCAGCACAAGGAACATGATTCACCACCACGGGTGAATGGTAAGTTGCAGGTTGATACCTGGGCACAGTGGCAAAATTCGCCACAGGCCGCACAGGATATTCATTGCCAAACCTGCCATATGCCTGACCGTCAGCACCTGTGGCGTGGTATCCATGATGTAGAAATGACACGACGTGCGCTGGAGGTACAGTTACAAGTCAAGCGAACGGCAGCAGGCAGGGCACAGCTGGAAGTACAGTTACATAATCGTGATGCCGGCCATCATTTTCCGACCTATATGGTGCCCAAGATAACGCTGACGTTTACCCTCCGTAAACAGGGTGCTTCCTGGAAACGGGTGATTCATAAACATATCATAGGCTGGCAGGTAAACGTCGCCTTAACCGAAGAAGAGTTTGATCAACGTATACCCGCTGGAGAAACTCACACTTTACAGCTACCCGTCAGATTACCGGTAGCTGATGCGAGCTGGATAATCGATGTTGATGTTGATGTCGCACCGCGTGAACACTATGAACGTACTTTCAGGCAAAGTATGAAACATGCAAATCGTATTCCTCCGGCGACTTTGCAGAGTTTGCGCCAGGCACTAAGTGAAGCTGAGGCGACGCGCTATCGGCTGATGCAGTTAAGTCAGACCGTGCCAGCCTGGGTCATTGCAAATTAACACCGTTTTAGATGCTGGCCTCACTCTGCAATCAGCTAAAACATGTGAAAATTAAATAAGTACTTGTTTTATATAGTGTATATGATATGGCATGCTTCCTGCTTTATATAAATTAATTGAAGATTGAGGCAATAGCATAAGCCAGATAACCAACATAAAACTGTGTTCATGGGTGATCCCAGTTTTGATGCTGGTCGGATTGCTCTGTATGGCGGGACAGTCTGCTGCAGATACTGACAATGATGAATCGTCAGTGATCGCAACCAGTCAGGCACAGAATGTCGGCAATCAGGAAAAGAAAAGCCGACCTTCGCGACTCAAATATCGAAATGGGCCGGCGTGTATGTGCAACGATGGAATGAGTGAAGCAGATATACAGGCGGCACTTGAGAAACAACGTGCTAAACAGTGAAGCCAGCAAGCGTGATTTTAGTTGAAGATAGCTGGGCAGTAAATCTGAGGTATATCCAGCAGTCTTTCAAAATCTGTAAAGACAGACTGCTGAATTGAAATATTAAACAGGAGGAAATGTGAATAAATTCATTTTGTTTTTACGACGTCTGATGCGAGAGTTTTCTCGTACATTGATTGCCATTGCTATGCTCATTACAGGTACGACCCTGGTGATCATTAATCATGAAAACGATGTGGTCATGGAGCAGCAAGATACTCAGAACGGCTGGGGTAGTGAAGTTATTTCTCAGCTGTACGACGGAATTTCACGTGTTTCACCAATTCCTCTCGCGAACGCATGCGGACTTGGCGCATCAAGTTGTTTCAAGTGCCATAATGGTAAACGTGCGGGGGCTGCCAATATGGATAGTGAAAAAGCACCCTGGCACAGTCAGCACGCCAAGGTAAATAATTCATGCGCTGGATGCCATCAGGGCAATCCTCGGCTGATGAAAGAATCCATGGCTCACAGACGTATGTTAAGTGATCCTCGCAGCAATCTTCAGGAAGCTTGTTCGACCTGTCATGCAGGTGATGATCTTCAGACATTAGCCAAGCCTTACGTTTCACTGCAGGGGGAATAAAAAATGAAAAACAATCATACAGCTAAGCAAAGTGTTAAACGCCTGCAAGGTCTGGCTGGTGGCATAGCTCTAGCGTTAATGCCTGTAGTTGCTACAGCAGGTGCTTCTATCCAGGTCGGTGAACAAGGCGTGTTGAATATCAACTATGCCTTACAGGTATGGGCACAGTTTAAAGAATTTCGTTCTGCAACAGATTCAGGGGATTCGTTTGATACTTTTTTGAGACGAAACCGCATTACATTTTCTGGCCAGTACGATGATCTGGTAGGCTATTACGCTCAAATTGAGGCAGGAAGTGATAGTCGTAATGGCAATGACAACCGTAGCCTGTATTATCGTGATGCTTACGTTACACTGGATTATAGTGATAGTACGCGCTTTATCATTGGTCGCTTTAAAAATACATTTTCTCGTGAAAATCTCGAAGCCTGTCTTGAGCCACTTACACTAGACCGATCAGAAGTCATATCTTATACCCCCTTTGCGGGTACCCGAGATACCGGGGTAGCGATGTGGGGTAATCTTGCAGACGCTACATTCCAGTATCGTATTATGTTAGCTGACGGTCGTGAAGGAGAAGAAGCGGCTGAAGACTCACCCCGCTTCACTGCACGTTTTCACTGGAGCCCACTAGACCCCGAATATGACTATGGTTATCGAGGCACCTACCTTGGTACCAGTAGAATATTTACTGTGGGTGTTGCTTACGATTACCAGCCTAATGTAGCTTATGCTAATTATACGGCACGATCTAATCCGGTGGATTACACCGGTATAACTGCCGATATATTCTATGAAGAGCCAACTGCTAGTGGTACATATACCCTGTCAGGTGCCTATTTTGAATATGATGCGGATGATGCTATCAATAATTCGAATCATGACTCGGCACTACCTGTTACAACTCAACTGGAAGCCAGTTATTTCAAGGTCGGCTATCTCTTCCCTGAGAAAATGGGAGCTGGTCGTCTGCAGTTATTTGCACGCCATGAAACATCAGATTATAAGGTTACTTCGACCAATCTGGATCAGACCTGGAGCAGTATTGGTGCCAATTACTATATAGATGGCCAGAGACTGAAGATTACCGGTGAAGTCACCCAGGTTGCATTTGATGAAGAAGATACGGCTGATGCGAGCCGTCAGGATTATGGACAGGCAACAATCGGGCTTCAGCTGATTTTTTAAAGGAATTAGTAAATACTAAGTCACTGGTGATTAAGTCCTGGCGGTACCGTTTTTTGCGGTACCGCTTTTTATTTTCCATGATATAGTGTTGAATATCTCGGCGTCACAAAAATAATTATATATCCATATTTGATAGATAATCCCTATGGATTAAACGCTACAAAATAATACAAAATGAGATGCGGTTTTGAAGTTTGTTCAGCTTTCTGTCACTGAAAGATAACAGATTATAGGTGTTTCGACGGATATGTTTGCCGCTAATGAATTCTTTTATCTAGTCATAGCCATTGTTGTGCTACTGATTCTGCTTGTTCTATTTTACCAGCCATCTTTACTAAGGTTACGCAAACGTGTTCTGGATGCTCGCGAAGGGCTTTTGTTACCTGTTGATATGCCGGCAATAGCACCTCCTTTTATTCGTGGCTTACTAAATGATTATAACACGACTATTTTAACCCTGGGTTCCATGTTTAAAACAGTTGAAGAATGTCAAAGCCGGGTTATGGAGGAACGTAACAGAATTAATGCAATATTACAGAGTATGCCAGGAGTATTATTTACAGTATCTAATGAATTAACTATTAATATAGCAAACAAACTGGCAGAGGCAACATTTTCGACAGAGAATAAATCACTTATTGGCACAAACATATTTGATCTTGTCAGATTCAATGAAATAGATCGTAATATATTGCGAGATAGTTTTTTGTATAAACAGCCGATACGTAATCTGGAAATATTGCTGGATGTAAAATCTGGACAACGATGGTTTTCTCTTAATGTATCATTTTTCAGTGAACAAGATGAAGAAATGGAAGCAATTCTTACGCTCCTGGATATCAACGAAAACAGGGATTTACAGGAGACTCTGGCGAGTCGAGAGAAGCTGGTTGCAATGGGCCAGCTGGCCGCTGGTATTGCCCATGAATTGAATACACCTTTAGGGAATATACTGGGATACATTCAGCTAATAAAGACTGAGATACCCAAAAACAACATATCGCTTGACTATGCCTCTATTGTCGAGGAGGAAACTCGACGCTGTTCACAGATCATTGGTGATTTACTGAGTTTTGCTAATCATGAAAAATGTAGTGGTGAGACATGTGATGTTAACCAGTTACTTTCTAATATCACTGAAACATTCCTTAGTTGTCGAACTCGCCGTTATGGCATAGAAATTAAAATAGAGCTGGAGCATAATCTTCCACCAGCGGAAGGCGATTGTGGCCAGCTAGAAATTGTGCTTACCAATCTGATACTAAATTCTATCCATGCACTGGATGGTGTGGCTTCACCAGAAATTATTTTACGAAGCTGGCAACAGGGGAATGATTATGTCAATGTTAGCGTTGTGGATAATGGCCCAGGTATACCTGTAGATATACGTCAGAATATTTTTAATCCTTTTTTTACTACCAAAGATGTTGGTTCCGGAAGCGGACTGGGTCTGTCGATTTCTCAGGCGCTTTTAACTAAACGAGGTGGTTTTATAAAATATGACCCAGAATATGAGCAGGGTGCACGCTTCATCATTGGTCTTCCGTTAGTCGATTTACAAAGAGATGTCACATGAATAAACTTGAACCCGAACTGAACTGGTCTGCACGTGAAGGACATGATAAGCCGATAGTCCTTGTTGTTGAAGACGATAAGAATATGCGTGAATTGATTGCGCGGGTTCTTGGTGATTCGTCAATGAAGTTTGAAGTAGTCAGTGTAGAGAATGCCCATTATGCCATGGACTATATTGAAAGCACGCCAGTTGCCGTTGTCGTAACTGATTTGAAAATGCCAGGCGCCAGTGGTCTCGATTTACTAAACTTCACCTCTGCGCTCGATCCAACAATTCAGGTTGTCATGGTCACGGGTCATGCGACTGTAGAGTCTGCAGTTGCTGCATTAAAACAGGGTTCATTTGACTATTTACGTAAGCCCTTTGATAACGTCGAACTATTGTGCACAATTGAACGTGCTCTAATGCAATATCACTTGAGTAATGAAAACCAGCAACTTAGAGAGCGACAAAGACAGTTTTCGGAAACTGGCAGCCTGGTAGGCGCTTCCCAGTCCATTGAAAAAGTCAGTAAACTGATTGATGCTGCCGCTGCTTATGATTGTAGTGTAATGATTACAGGAGAAAGTGGCTCTGGCAAGGAACTGGTAGCGCGTCAAATACAGCAACAAAGTAATCGAAAAGATCAGACGTTTGTCGCTATTAATTGTGCAGCTATCCCGGAGAATCTTATTGAAAGTGAGTTATTTGGTTATCGTAAGGGAGCATTTACAGGAGCCGATCGTGCCAAAACGGGTTTATTCGAAGAAGCTAACAATGGCACTCTGTTTCTGGATGAAATTAATAATGCTCCGCTAACATTGCAGGCAAAACTTTTACGTGTACTACAGGATGGTTCATTTTATCCAATGGGTGAAACAACACCTGTGTCTGTGGATGTAAGAGTCATTGCTGCCAGCAATCGAAATATTGCCGAACTTATCGAGAAAGGAGAATTTCGTGAAGATCTTTATTATCGCTTAATGGTTATGGAAATTGCGATACCTCCATTGCGGGAGCGACGAGACGATATTCCCTTGCTAGCCTATTATTTTTTAAATAAACATTGTTCTCGCCTCAACAAACCGATTAGAGGTATACAGACAGAAGTACTGGGTGCCATGATACGTTATGACTGGCCCGGTAATGTGCGTGAGCTGGAAAACCTGATTCAACGCATGATAATAATGACAGAAAGCGACAAAATTGGCGTTGATTCATTACCCCAGAGCCTTAGTGGTGATCAGTTAACACCTATGAAGGCACTGGACTACATTTCACCCCAAAGTCTTGAGGAAATAGAAGCCTATTTTATTCGAAAAACTTTGCGTGAATGTAAAAATGACCGCGCACTGGCTGCAAGTATTCTGGGCATAGATAAATCGACCCTCTGGCGTAAAATAAAACGTTACAATCTGGATGAATCATAAAAATGAATAATAAGCATTTCTGTCTGATCAGGATTTATATCCATCCCTGATGCTTCCTTTTTTGCACAGGTAGGTTTTGTAATTTAGAAAGTGCCAAATCTTTTTGTAATAGATATCTCTCAGGGATCCAGGATTTTTGTCATATCGCTTCATGAAAACTGAATGTGCAGTGTGTCAGTTACACATAAATGATTAACTGATAATTAGGAGAGCAGTGTGCGATTAAATAGGTGTTTTCAATTAGATCAGGTACTTATCGAAGTGTTATTGTGCTAATAAATAGCGTTAAGTATTTGTTTTCAATGTGAATATAAAGAAACTCTTAATTTCTTGGTCCAGGGTTCGAATCCCTGAGGGCCCACCATTTTACTCGACGCCATCGTTCATATGGCGAATTAACATTCAATGCAAAAAATACCCGCTTTGTGGATTTTTTATTATATAATGTCGCGCCTTACGCGGGTGTGGTGAAATTGGTATACACGCCAGATTTAGGTTCTGGTGTCGCGAGACGTGAGAGTTCGAGTCTCTCCACCCGCACCATTATTATTAAAATCAGAGACTTAGTATGTATTTATGAGTTTTCTGGTTTATTACGTAGCTGATAGTTAAAGAGGTTAACATGCGAGTTTCATTGGAAACGGGTGAAGGTCTTGAACGTAAATTAACGGTTCAGGTCCCTGCTGAGACGCTTGAAAAAGAAGTCGAGAATCGTCTGAAGTCGATGTCATCACGTGTGAAAATTGATGGATTTCGCCCTGGTAAAGTGCCTTTTAAAGTTGTGAAACAACAGTATGGTAACCAGATTCACCAGGAAGTTGTCGGTGATGTACTGCAAACCTCTTTTCGTGACGCGGTGATTAAAGAAGACCTGAAACCTGCGGGTCCACCTTCTATTGTTCCCACCACCATGGGTTTGGGTGAGCCACTGGAATACACAGCTACTTTTGAGATTTATCCTGTGTTTGAGATTTCTGATTGCAGCAAGCTTGAGATTGAGCGTGTTACTGCAGAAGCCACTGATGCTGATATCGATAACATGATTGATACTCTGAGAAAACAGCGTACGACTTATGACGTTGTTGAGAGAGCTTCTCAGGATGGTGATCAGGTGACAGTTTCATTCGAAGGTTTCGTCGACGGCGAAGCATTTGAAGGTGGTAAAGCTGATAATGTGCCAGTTGTTATTGGTGCGAATAGTATGATCCCTGGTTTTGAAGAGCAGTTAATTGGAAAATCAGCTGGTGATGAGTTTCAGCTGGAAGTGACTTTTCCTGAGGATTATCAGGCAGAGAATCTTAAAGGTAAGCCTGCAACTTTTGAAACAAAGGTTGTTTCTGTTGCTGAGGCCAGGTTACCCGAAGTTGATGAAGAATTTGCTAAAGCCTTTGGTGTGACTGAAGGTGGTGTTGACCAGCTGAAACAGGATATTCGCATGAATATGGATCGCGAATTAAAAACCAAGATGCAAACAACATTAAAAAATAACGTCATGGATGCATTATTAAAAGCAAATGATATCACTGTACCCAGGGCATTGATTGATGATGAAGCGGGCAACCTGCAAAAACAGATGGCGGATGCGGGCCAGTTACAGGGTAATATGACCTTGCCAAAGGATCTGTTTGAAGGTGAAGCTAAACGTCGTGTCAGTTTGGGTCTGATTATTGGCGAGGTTGTTAAAACGGCTGAAATTAAAGTTGACGCTGAACGTGTAAAAGCCAAAATAGAAGAGATTGCTTCAACTTATGAAGATCCTCAGGAAGTGATGAATCATTACAAGAGTAATCCACAGCTGATGTCGGGTATTGAAGCTATGACCATGGAAGATATGGTAGTGGACTGGGTTGTGGATCAGGCCAAGGTTAAAGAAGTCAAAAGCACATTTGATGAATTAATGAAGCCACAGGCCAAATAATGATCAACTTTTCAATAAGTTAATAAAAAAAGCAGGCTTAGGCCTGCTTTTTTTATTTATCCACTTGTATTAATTCAAACTGCCCATACAATCATCTAAGTACATATTATTAATATAAAAGATACTTCCTGGGAGAACAGCATGCATTCTGCATTTGACAATAAACACGGGGCATTAGGTGCGCAGTCTTTGGGGCTTGTGCCGATGGTTGTAGAGCAGAGCTCTCGCGGCGAACGTGCTTATGATATTTATTCCAGGTTACTGAAAGAGCGTGTTATTTTTATCGTTGGCGCCATTGAAGATCATATGGCTAATGTCATTGTGGCTCAGTTGCTCTATCTGGAATCAGAAAATCCTGATAAGGATATTTCTATATACATCAATTCTCCTGGCGGTGTTGTTACAGCCGGTATGGCAATCTATGACACCATGCAGTTTATCAAGCCGGATGTATCGACTCTGTGTATAGGCCAGGCTGCCAGTATGGGTGCTCTATTACTGGCCGGTGGGGCAGCGGGTAAGCGTTATTGCCTGCCACACTCCAGGGTCATGATCCATCAACCACTGGGTGGTTTTCAGGGTCAGGCGACGGATATTGATATTCATGCACGTGAAATACTGAATATGCGTGATCGACTGAATGGTATTTTGTCGCATCACACAGGGCAAAAGATTGAAAAGATAGCTGATGATACTGAGCGTGATAACTTTATGAGTGCAGAAGAGTCCAAATCTTATGGTTTGATCGATGATGTTTTATCAGCCAGACATGTAAAATCTGCTGATTAATCATTTATTTATCAGTAAGTTAGGGTATTTTACTGTTTTTTGGGGATTATCTCAGGTCGTTTTATCTACGAATTAGTTAAGTGAAAAAAGCCTAAAATTGACCTTTTTGGCTTTTATTCATTCTGATATGGGCTATCTTTTATTTATTATAGTTAGCCTATAACGCTCAGGCGGCTAAATATGTAGTTAACAGGGTGTTATTTAATTAACCCTTATATTTATATTCTTGTAACTTTACCTGTATATGGGCAAAGTATATAAACAGGAAATAACTGAAAAAATTTCGAGCAAGTTAAGAGGATACGTCATGAGTGACGACAAACATAATGATGAAGATTCAGGAAAGCTGCTGTATTGCTCTTTCTGCGGTAAAAGCCAGCATGAAGTCAAAAAATTAATTGCCGGCCCATCTGTCTTTGTTTGTGATGAATGTGTTGAGTTATGTAATGACATTATTCGTGAAGAAATGCAGGAACAGGCTGCGTCTTCTGTTGATAAATTACCTAAGCCTCATGAAATCAAAGAATTGCTTGATGAATATGTTATCGGCCAGGAACGTGCTAAAAAGGTTCTGGCTGTCGCTGTATACAATCACTACAAACGTCTTGAAGTAAAACATAAAAAAGATGATGTCGAACTGGCCAAGAGTAATATTATGCTTATCGGGCCAACTGGTTCAGGTAAAACATTACTCGCGCAAACGCTGGCTCGTACTTTGAATGTGCCTTTTACTATTGCAGATGCAACCACATTGACTGAAGCGGGTTATGTGGGTGAAGACGTTGAAAACATTATTCAGAAGTTATTACAGAAATGTGATTATGATGTTGAAAAAGCACAGACCGGTATTGTCTATATCGATGAGATCGATAAGATTTCACGTAAATCAGATAATCCTTCAATTACCCGTGATGTTTCCGGTGAAGGTGTTCAGCAGGCGTTACTGAAATTAATCGAAGGCACTGTTGCGTCTGTTCCTCCTCAGGGTGGACGTAAGCATCCACAACAGGAATTTTTACAGGTAGATACATCTAATATACTGTTTATCTGTGGTGGTGCATTTGCCGGACTGGATCAGGTTATTAGAGACCGTTCTGAGAAAAGTGGTATTGGTTTTGGTGCTGAAGTTAGAAGCAAGGACAATAAAAAATCCACCGGTCAATTATTGCTGGATCTTGAGGCAGATGATCTGATTCGTTATGGATTGATTCCTGAATTCGTCGGCCGTTTACCTGTAGTTGCAACTCTTGAAGAGCTGGATGAAGATGCACTGATTACTATTTTGACGCAACCTAAAAATGCGTTGACCAAGCAGTATCAAAAAATGTTTGAAATGGAAGACTGTGAACTGGAATTCCGTGAGGACGCCTTGCGTGCGGTTGCTAAAAAGGCAATGGAACGTAAAACGGGTGCTCGTGGCTTAAGAACCATACTGGAAACGACATTGCTTGAAACAATGTACGATTTACCATCAACTGAAAATGTAACCAAGGTCGTTATGGATGAAGCTGTCATACAGGGAGATGCAAAGCCTTACCTGGTTTACGAAAGCGGAGATAATAAAAAATCCGCATCATCAAACGATTAATCAAAACCGCGCTACATGCGCGGTTTTTTTATATTGGATAAATTGAAAAAAAGATAAATGATGTAAATAGTTCGGTGATTTGATGCCTTTTTTTGGATTTGATCTTGAACTGAACTGATTTAGCCCCATTTATTAATTCAATACTATATAACTGATTTGACCATATTGATGATGTGTCAAATCCATTGAGGTTGAGATTGTGTCTGATCAAGATAAAGAAAATGAATTAGAAATAACAGATTCTAATAGTGAAGAAAATATAATTGATGACGGTAGAATTCCTGTTTTACCATTACGCGATGTCGTCGTATATCCTCATATGGTTATTCCTTTGTTTGTCGGCCGTGAAAAATCTATCCAGGCTCTGGATGATGCCATGCAGAAAGACAAACAGATTTTGCTGGTTGCTCAGAAGAGTGCCGAGATTGATGATCCAAGCATCAAAGATGTTCATGATATCGGTACGCTATCAACAATTCTTCAGTTACTAAAATTGCCAGATGGCACTATTAAAGTATTAGTTGAAGGCAGTAAACGAGCGTCTGTCGATGCGATGTATGATGATAAGGTTTTCTTTACGGCTGAGTATTCTGTTATTGAAGATAAGGAGCCGGAGAATCCACGTGAGCTGGAAGTGTTATCTCGTTCTATCCTGGGTGTCTTTGATCAGTATGTAAAACTGAATAAAAAAGTACCACCTGAAATCCTGACTTCGCTGGCAGGTATAGAAGACCCCGCGCGGTTATCGGATACTATTGCCGCTCATATGTCATTAAAGGTTGAAGAAAAACAGAAAATTCTGGGTATTGCAGATATTAATAAACGACTGGAATTTCTGTTAAGTATGATTGAAGCGGAAATCGATTTATTACAAATTGAAAAACGTATTCGCGGTCGTGTTAAACAGCAGATGGAAAAAAGCCAACGTGAATATTATCTGAATGAGCAAATGAAAGCGATTCAGAAAGAGCTGGGTGATATGGAAGATGCACCCAATGAAATTGAAGACCTGCAAAAGAAAATTGATACTGCAGGAATGAGTAAAGAAGCAAAGAAAAAAGCACAGGTTGAATTAAATAAACTGAAAATGATGTCACCCATGTCTGCTGAAGCAACAGTGGTTCGAAACTATATTGATGCGCTTGTCGGTTGTCCCTGGAAAAAGCGTAGCAAAATTAGAAACGACCTGTCTGAAGCAGAGCAGGTGTTAGATGAAGATCATTATGGTTTGGAAAAAGTAAAAGAACGTATTCTCGAATATCTTGCGGTTCAACAAAGAGTTAAAAAATTAAAGGGTCCTATTTTGTGTCTGGTTGGACCTCCAGGTGTAGGTAAAACATCGCTAGGACGTTCGATTGCAAAAGCGACCAATCGTAAATTTACACGAATGGCATTGGGTGGCGTGCGTGATGAAGCTGAAATACGTGGACACCGCCGTACTTATATTGGTGCCATGCCAGGTAAGGTGGTTCAGAATCTTACCAAGGTAGGTACTCGAAATCCTTTGTTCCTGCTTGATGAAATTGACAAGATGGCTCAGGACTTCAGAGGCGACCCTGCATCAGCATTGCTTGAAGTGCTTGATCCAGAACAGAATCATACTTTTGGAGATCATTATCTCGAAGTTGATTTTGACTTATCTGATGTTATGTTTATAGCCACATCTAATAGTATGAATATTCCACCTGCGCTTATGGATCGTATGGAAGTGATTCGTATCCCAGGTTACACAGAAGACGAAAAACTGAATATTGCGACTAAATATCTGTTGTCCAAGCAGTTAGAGAGCAATGGCTTAAAAGAAGATGAAATAGAGGTCACTGATTCCGCTATTCTGGATATTATTCGCTTATACACACGTGAAGCCGGTGTGCGTAGTCTCGAACGTGAACTGGCAAAACTCTGTCGAAAAGTAGTGAAAGATGTGCTGCTTGAGAAAACTGATCAGAAAGTGATCATATCTTCTGATAATCTGGAAAAATATCTGGGTGTTAAGCGTTTCCGTTATGGTCTTGCTGAAGAGAATGATCAGGTTGGGCAGGTGACAGGTCTGGCCTGGACTGAAGTGGGTGGTGAATTATTGAGTATTGAAGCCGTGGTTATGAATGGTAAGGGTAAGCATTCGTATACAGGGCAGTTAGGCGATGTCATGCAGGAATCTATTCAGGCGGCAATGACGGTAGTACGTAGCCGTGCCTCAGCACTGGGTCTGAAGCCTGAGTTCCATGAGGATAAGGATATACATATTCATGTACCTGAGGGTGCAACTCCTAAAGATGGTCCGAGTGCCGGTGTTGGTATGTGTACGGCGATTGTTTCATCATTAACCGGTATTCCGGTGCGTGCAGATGTGGCAATGACGGGTGAAATTACACTGAGAGGTGAAGTTTTACCTATTGGTGGATTAAAGGAGAAATTACTGGCTGCACATCGTGGTGGCATTAAGACGGTGATTATTCCGGAAGAAAATGAAAAAGATTTGACTGAAATTCCAGAGACTATCCTAAGTAAAATGGACATTAAGCCTGTTCGCTGGATTGATGAAGTGCTTGAAGTCGCTTTGCAGTATTTGCCAACGCCTCTTGATGGTGATCCTGTAAAAGTTGCGCAGGAAACTTCAAAGTCTAAAAAGAAATCAGCTAAAAAATCTGATTCACTTAGACATCATTAATTATTTTTTTACTGAATTACAAAAAAGCGAAGTATTTTTT
>JAPHQX010000051.1 GCA_026196035.1 Gammaproteobacteria bacterium | reverse complement strand
GCGTATATGAAGCACTGCCTTATCTAATATCGAATACCAATACATTACTGGGCGTAACCTCCAGTGATGAACTTATCGATATGAAAGGCAAACGTGTGGTCGTTTTAGGTGGCGGTGATACTGCAATGGACTGTAACCGTACCGCCATTCGACAGGGTGCCGCAAAAGTCACCTGCGCTTATCGTCGTGATGAAGAAAACATGCCGGGCTCGAAACGCGAAGTACAGAATGCCAAAGAAGAAGGCGTGGAATTCCTCTGGAATCGCCAACCTGTAGAAATAGTAGGCGAAAATGGAACAGTGACCGGCCTTAAAGTCGTCACAACTGAACTTGGCGCTGCCGATGAAAGAGGGCGCCGTCGACCAGAACCGATTGCCGGTACTGAAGAAATTTTACCTGCGGACCATGTACTGATTGCTTTTGGTTTTCAGCCAAGCCCGGAAGACTGGTTTGCTGATTTCAATATAGAAACAGATGAACGCGGTCGTGTAAAAGCACCTGAAAATGGTCAATTCAAATTCCAGACAGCCAATCCAAAAATCTTTGCCGGTGGCGACATGGTACGTGGATCTGATCTTGTAGTGACCGCAATTTTTGAAGGCCGTAATGCTGCAGAAGGCATTCTGGATTATTTAGAAGTTTAATAATAAAAATTCTAGCGCAAACGATGCGGGGAACTTATGTCTGAATTAAAAAACGATCGTTTTTTACGTGCGCTATTAAAACAACCTGTAGACCGCACACCTATCTGGATCATGCGCCAGGCTGGTCGTTATTTACCTGAATACCGTGCCACTCGTGAAAAAGCCGGTGACTTCATGACACTCTGCTCAACACCTGATCTTGCCTGTGAAGTTACATTGCAACCACTGGATCGTTTCGACCTTGATGCTGCCATTTTATTTTCAGATATATTAACCGTCCCCGATGCCATGGGCCTGGGCCTGTACTTTGAAGAAGGTGAAGGACCAAAATTTGAACGCCCTGTACGCACAGAAAAAGATATTAAAAACCTGCCAATACCTGATCCAGAAGATGAACTGGGTTATGTCATGGATGCTGTACGCACCATCCGTAGAGAACTGAACGGCAGCGTTCCCCTAATTGGTTTTTCTGGCAGCCCATGGACACTGGCCACTTATATGGTTGAAGGCGGCAGCAGCAAAACATTTAGCAAAACAAAAACCATGGCCTTTGAAGATCCTAAGCTAGCTCATTTACTGCTCAGCAAAATTGCTGAATCTGTTGTCAGTTATTTAAATGCACAGGTAGCCGCAGGTGCTCAGGCACTGATGATTTTTGACACCTGGGGTGGCAGCTTATCTCCCGCCATGTACAGAGAATTTTCACTTAACTATATGAGTGACATCGTTTCTAAACTACAACGTGAAAATGAAGGTCGCAAAGTGCCTGTTATTTTATTTACCAAAGGCGGTGGCCAATGGCTCACTGATATAGCAGACTCAGGCTGTGACGCACTGGGACTGGACTGGACTACAGATATCGCATCAGCACGTGCACAGGTCGGTGATCGTGTAGCACTTCAGGGCAACATGGATCCAACAACCTTGTGCGCATCACCTGAAGTTATTCGCAGTGAAGCCGAAAAAATATTAAAAAGCTTTGGTTCTGGCAGTGGGCACGTATTTAATTTGGGTCATGGCATTACGCCTGAGATAAATCCAGAAAACGTAAAAGTACTGGTTGACTCGGTTCACGAATTCAGCGAGCAATACCATAAATAGCTGGCTCTTAACTAGCTAATAAATTTTTTACCCGGAATAAAAATAAAATCTAGAACAACTGTTCAGGAATTATTTCTTCTGAACCAGACCCTGAATCCCTGCTCATCATTCCAGGTGCAACTTTTTGTGTTGGCGCAAACTCAGATCTAAATGTCTCAAAAATAGCATTCACATCATCCTCAGATGCCAGCTTCCCTGTTTTAGAATTTATTCTTACTGTTGCCAGATTTTCTGGTCTTTCAATTGTTTTTTCAGGTATACCACGTAATGCCGTACGCATAAAATCAATCCACATTGGCAATGCCGCTTTAGAGCCGGTTTCATGATTGCCAAGCGATCGCTGCTGCTCATCAAAACCAACCCACGCCGTCGCAACAAGAGCATGATTAAAGCCATTAAACCATGCATCTTTCTGATCATTTGTTGTACCCGTTTTACCTGCAAGATCATTTCTTCCAAGAGCCCTTGCACGTCGTGCAGTACCTCGATTAACCACATCTCGCAAAATTGAATTCATAATATAAATAGTACGCTCATCAACAATTTTTTCTGCCTGTTTTGGCAATACTGAATCCAGACTCACTTCTGCTATCAATGAATCATCAATAGCTTCTTCTGATCCATGAATTTTTTTCTCCAGAATTTCTTTTGTTTCTGACTCAACAGGCAAAGTTACTGCCTGCTTTTCCTGAATAACACAGCTTACACATGCCACATCAGGCTCTGCTTCAAATAAAACATTACCATCAGCATCTTCAATTCGCTTTATAAAATAAGGCTTAATTCGATAACCTCCATTCGCAAAAGCTGCAAATCCTGTTGATAATTCCAGTGGACTTAACTCGCAACTGCCTAAAGACAGGGAAAGGTCATAGGGTAAAAAACGTGAATCAAACCCAAAACGACTGGCAAACTTTACTGCATAGCGTATACCAATTGATCTAAGTAACCTTATCGAAACCAGGTTTCTGGATTTTGTTAAGGCCTCACGCAAGCGAGTTGGACCAAAAAATTTACAACTGTAGTTTTCTGGTCTCCACATGCCTTCAAGGGCAGGATCATGGAACACGACGGGAGCATCATTAATAATAGACGCTGCGGTATACCCCTTTTCCAGTGCTGCTGTATAGATAAAGGGTTTAAAACTGGAGCCTGCCTGCCGTTTTGCCTGAACAGCACGATTAAACTTACTACTATAAAAATCAAAGCCACCTACTAATGCCTTTATGGCACCATCATTGGGCACCAGAGAAACCAGCGCCCCCTGCACTTCGGGTATCTGCCCAAGCCGCCAGTGGCTATCAATATCACGATAAACATAAACAATATCGCCTGCTATTACGACTTCGCCAGCTGTTTCTGGTACAGAACCCTGAGTATTGACGTCGATATAACGCCTGGCCCAGGACAAAGCATCCCAGTCAAGACCAATCAAACGTCCACCCTTCATATATACACGCACATCCTGCTCATTCACCTCTATGACCAGAGCGGGTATCAGGTTTCCATATGTATTCTTAACTGATAGCAGTTTTTCCCAGTCATCTGCGGTATCGCCTTCACTTAGCTCAATATGATCTGCAGGACCTCTATAACCATGACGCTGGTCGTAAGCCAGTAAAGACTGCCTGAAACTCTGATTAGCCGCTTTTTGTAACCTGCCATCAATCGTCGTCAGAACTTTTAATCCTCTGTTATAGGCTTCGTCTCCAAATTGCTGGGATATTTCAGCCCTGACCATCTCGGCTACATACTGTGCAGAAACCTCAACAGGAGAATCATGCAAGCCCGCACTCACGGGCTGAGCACGTGCCCAACGATATTCAGGCTCCTTGATAAATCCCAGAAGCAGCATCCGGTTCAGGACATAATTACGTCGGGTAAGCGCTCGATCAGGATTAATTACAGGGTTATACCGAGAAGGCGCCTTAGGTAGGCCGGCTATCATAGCCATCTGAGCAATATCCAGCTCCTCCAGTTCCTTGCCATAATAGACTCGACTGGCGGCTGATACGCCGTATGCTCTGTTACCCAGATAAATCTTGTTCAAATAAAGCTCTAAAATTCGATCCTTACTTAGGGCCTGTTCTATTTTCATAGCCAGAAATATCTCATTTAGCTTACGAGCATAGGTTTTTTCACTGGTGAGATAGAAATTTCGCGCCAGCTGCATGGTTATGGTACTACCACCCTGACCACGATCTCCGGTTTTTATCATATGAACAACTGCACGTAAAATACCCTGGTAATCAACACCGGGATGCTCATAAAAACGATCATCCTCTGCTGCAAGAAAGGCCTGTTTTAGTAAAACGGGCATATCATCCAGAACTTTAGGTGTCCTACGTTTTTCACCATATTCTGAAATAAGCGCCCCTTCTGCACTATATATACGTAAAGGCACCTGGAGCTGAATATCACTCAAGCCTTCTATAGAGGGTAACTGGGGTAATAAATAAAGATAAATGGCCGTCAGACTGGCTAGACCCAGAGCAAATGCGGCAACAGCGATTTTCAGCCCTATTCGCAGGACAGCAAATGATTTTTGCATATTGTTAATTCTTCTCTATATAAATACTAGAGATCTTATGAACCCATAGAGTAAAAAGTATTACTGAGTAGTATGACATCAGGCAGCTACAAATCATTCATACGCACCAAAAAATTCATGCTGAATTTGAGCCACTCGACAATTATTACAAAATTATATCCCTGAAAAAGCAAACAGGCGACAGTAATTTTAAAAATAGGCTAGTATTATTCGATACTTGCAGCTAATATTTAATGCAAACCCGCATAAAAGGACTATAACTACCTATGTGCACTGGAATAAGAGGAAAATAAGGTGTTTCAACTGAAACGCAAGCAGAAGCCAATATTAGGTATAGACATCAGTTCGACATCAGTCAAACTGGTAGAGCTATCTCATTCTGATAATAACTACAAAGTAGAAAGCCTGGCCGTGGAACCACTGCCCGCAAATGCTGTTGTGGAAAAAAACATTCAGGATGTTGAAGCCGTTGGTGAAACGCTATTAAAAGCCATAAAAAAATCTGGTACTAAATGCAAACTCGCCGCTCTGGCAGTAGCAGGCTCAGCCGTCATCACCAAGGTGATCACTATGCCAGCCAGCCTCAGCGATAGCGAAATGGAAATGCAGATTGAACTGGAAGCCGATCAATATATTCCCTATCCACTAGAAGAAATTAATCTTGATTTTCAAGTACTTGGAGAAACTGCAAGCAACCCGGATACCGTGGATGTATTACTGGCAGCTTCACGAAGTGAAAATGTAGAATTACGAACCGCAGCAGCAGAAATAGCAGGCCTGACAGCTAAAATAGTAGATGTTGAGGCCTACACAATCGAAGGTGCGGCCAGTTTACTGAACTCAGGGATTACACCTGATTCAGATACCAGCACAGAAGAAGGCGACGAAGAAGAGGAAAAACCACCTTTTGTCACAGCTATTCTTGATGTTGGTGCCACAATGACAAGCCTGAATGTAATCGAAGACGGTAACCTTATATATACTCGTGAACAGGCTTTTGGTGGCAAGCAACTCACTGAAGAAATTATGCGCCGCTATGGCCTTGCCTACGAAGAAGCGGGCCGATTGAAAAAAGTAGGTGGTTTACCTGATAATTATATTCCAGAAGTTCTTGAGCCTTTTAAAGAAACCATGGCTCAACAGGTGAGTCGCTTCCTGCAATTTTTCTATACAGCAGGCCAGCACCATTCAATTGACCTGATTGCACTTGCCGGCGGCTGTGCATCTATACCCGGTATAGATGAACTGATTGAATCACAACTTGATGTAAAAACAATAATTGCCAATCCATTTGCAAACATGGAGTTATCAGGAAAAGTAAATGCTCAGGCTCTGAGCAATGACGCACCTGCACTAATGATTGCCTGCGGTCTTGCCTTACGGAGTTTCAGCTAATGGCAACACATATTAATTTACTCCCATGGCGTGACGAACTTCGTAAAGAACAAACCAGGCAATTCGTATCACTGACTGTTATCTCAGTGATCTTTACATTAGCTGTTTTATTACTAGTACACGTCAATTTAGAGCGTCTAATCAGTTATCAGGATACCAGAAATCAGATTTTAAAAGATGAAATCAAAAAACTGGATAAAGAACTGGAAAAGATAAAAGACCTTGAAGAAACCAAAGACAAACTTTTGTCTAGAATGGAAATCATCCAGTCATTACAACAAAAACGTCCGCAAATCGTACATCTATTTGATGAAATAGTACGCACAGTACCTGAAGGACTACACCTGAATTCAATCAAACAACAAGGAGATGCATTAACTATTGTTGGCATAGCAGAGTCCAATGGACGGGTGTCTGCCTATATGCGCAACATTGATGCATCTGACTGGATGACAAAACCACGTCTTACAGTTATTGAAAGCAAACGAAAAGATGGTCGTGGTAGTGAATTCACACTAACCGCCTCTCAATCATCACCTGAAGATAAAGAGGAGGAACAATAGCCATGGATATCAAAGAACTTGTTGAAAAAATTAATGAATTTGATCTTAGCCAAATCGATGTCAATGATCTAAAGAAAATTGGATCTGCACCTACTCCTGTAAAAATCATTGTCATTGCACTGGTCTGTGTAGTTGTTGCTGGACTGGGCATCTGGCAAGACACCACGAAACAGCTTGATGTTCTTGAAACCGCCAGAACAGAAGAATCAACTTTAAAGAAAACATTTAACCAGAAACAAAGTAAAGCAGCGAATCTGGATGCCTACTCACAACAACTGGAAGAAATGAAGCGATCCTTCGGCGCACTGTTAAGGCAATTACCGAATAAAACTGAAATCGAATCATTACTAACCGATATTTCTCAAACCGGTATTGCCAGCGGCCTCGAAATAGAATTTTTTAAACCAGAAGGCTTAAGTCCAAAGGAATTCTATGCCGAGTTTCCAATTAAACTTCGTGTTACTGGACGTTTCCATCAATTTGGAAAATTCGTAAGCGGCGTAGCGGCATTACCACGAATTGTAACCATGCGTGATATCATCATCAAACATCCCGATGATCAAGGTGGCGTCAGACTGGTAATGGAAGTTACCGCTGTCACATATCAGTATCTAGACGAGCAAGAGGGCGTATAATTCATGCGTACTTTGCATAAACGTAACAATATTGTATTAATAACACTATGTATTACTGCTTTAACCGCGTGTACACAGGACAACAGTGATATACATCAGTTTATTGAGCAAACAAAAGCAAAACATGTAGGTAGCGTTAAGCCATTACCACAGTTTAAACCTTATAAAAACTTTACCTACTCAGCTAATGAGTTGCATGATCCTTTTGCAGCAGCTTTCGAATCTGAAGAAGCAGAAAACGCCAACTCTGACAGCTTGCGACCTAATATACAAAGACCCAAAGAGCCTCTTGAATCATTCCCACTTGATACATTGAGAATGGTTGGAATTCTTGAACAGAATCAACAGGTATGGGGATTAGTAAAAGACCCGAACAACGTTGTTCACAGAGTCCAGGCGGGCAATTATGCTGGTCACAATGAAGGCCAGATTATAGTTGTAACCGAACAGCAAATTGATTTAATTGAAATAATACCAGACGGTCTGGGTGCCTACATTGAACGTGAAGCATCTCTGGCCATAGGTTCTGACTGAGTACATATGGAGTCATCATGACTAACAAACACACCTTTATGCATAACATGGCAAAAAAATATCTAAAGGTATTGATATATATATCTACTATTTGCTTTAGTAATATTGCATTATCAGAGCCCAATACCATACAGGAAATCACTTACGATTCTCTACCTGGCAATAGAATACAGCTACATATTGATTTCAGTCAGCCTGCTGAAAAGCCTTTAAGTTTTACAATCGATAATCCAGCAAGAATCGCTTTTGATTTTAGCAACACAATAAGCAAACTGGAAAAACGTAAATTACCTATCGGTATTGGTCTGGCACAATCCGTAACTACTATTTCAGCAAAAGATAAAACTCGCGTTATTCTTAATTTAACACAAACAGTTCCTTATCAAGTAACAACCAGTAATAACAGAGTTTCTATTATGCTGGATAATGAAGCTACTGGCGTTTCATCTACAGCTAGCACATCATCTTTTGCTGAAGCACAAAATACATTTTCTTCCGATGAAAAAGCTATTTCAAAAATTGATTTCAGAAGAGGCGAAAAAGGCGAAGGCCGAGTACTCATAGAGCTCACTGACGCAAGTATCCCAATGGATATTACAGAAGAATTTGGCAAGGTCATTGTTAAATTTGTAAACGCGAAATTATCTAAAGAACTTCACCAACGTTTAGATGTTCTGGATTTCGCCACACCTGTAAAAGCAATCGACAGCTTTGTCAGAGATGGTCATGCACGCATTGAAATAGAGCCAAGTACACGAGACTTTGAACATCTGGCATATCAAACAAATAAAACTTTTACTATCGAATTGATTCCGGTTTCAAGAGAAGACCTGGAAGAACAGCAAAAGTCTAAATTTGGTTACACTGGCGAACGCCTGTCCTTAAACTTCCAGGACATTCCTGTACGAGCTGTTTTACAGTTAATTGCTGATTTTACCGGCCTTAATGTCGTTGTTAGTGACTCAGTAGATGGCAACCTGACATTAAGACTTAAAAATGTTCCATGGGATCAGGCATTAGCCATTATTCTAAAAGCCAAGGGCCTGTCGAAACGTGAATCAGGCAATGTAATTCTGGTTGCACCCAGCGAGGAAATAGCCGCTCAGGAAAAACTCGATCTTGAGGCACAACAACAGGTAGTTGAACTGGCACCAATGAGAACAGCATTTTTCACCATTAATTTCGCAAAAGTCAAAGAACTATCTGCATTATTTAAAAGTGATAGCGAAGATTCTCCAAGCCTGTTATCAGCCAGAGGAAGCGCCATCACAGATGAAAGAACCAATACTATTATCGTAAAAGATACTGAAGAAGTTATTTCTCAGGTCAGGCGCGTATTAGCCAAGCTGGATATCCCGATCCGTCAGGTACTGATTGAATCTAGAATTGTAATTGCGACGGATGATTTCAAAAAAGAAATGGGCGTCAGGTTTGGCACTAACAAAGTCTCGGCTAATGGCTCAGATGG
>JAPHQX010000115.1 GCA_026196035.1 Gammaproteobacteria bacterium | reverse complement strand
CCATACCGCCGCCAATAATGATTACATCGTAATTACAATCAGTTTTACTACTCATACATTCCTGACCAGAAAATCACCTCGACTTACGACTTAAGACTTTTTTGCCATCAGGGCTTCAATTTCATCCGGCCACTTTGGCAGGGCTTCAGTTAATACATCACAACCCTCTTTGGTTACTACGACATCATCTTCTATGCGTACACCAATATCCCACCAGCGTTTCGCTCCACGCTTACCATGTGGAATATACAAACCGGGTTCAATGGTTAATGCCATACCCGGTTCCAGCAAACGCCATTGTTCATCGACTTTATAATCACCCACGTCATGTACATCCATGCCCAGCCAGTGACCGGTTCTGTGCATATAAAATTGACGATAGGCTTCTTCTTTTATCAGCTTTGATACATTACCTTTTAACAGACCCAGCTCAACCATGCCTTTGGTTAAAACCTTAACAGCTGCATGATGCGGATCATTCCAGTGGTTGCCCGGTTTTACTTTTTTAATCGCAGCGATATTAGCTTCTACTACCAGTTCGGTTATTTCACGTTGCGCGTCTGTGAATACGCCATTAACCGGAAACACACGGGTAATATCCGCATCAAGACCTTCATACTCTGCACCGGCATCTATCAATACCAGATCACCTTCTTTTAAAACATCACTGTTTTCTGTGTAATGCAGAATACAGGCATTGGCACCACTACCGACAATGCTTGGGTAAGCCCAGGTAGCACCATTACGTTGAAACTCATGAATAATTTCGGCATCCAGCTGATACTCGTACATTCCCGGCTTACAGATTTGCATGGCGCGCTTATGTGCCTGTACGGAAATTTTCGCCGCCTTTTTCATCAGACGAACTTCATCACGATTCTTGAACAGGCGCATGTCATGTAATAAGTAATCGAGGGAGACAAATTCATAGGGCACGTGGGTACCGGCCCGGGCGGTTTTACGCAGACTATTCACCCAGTCCATCACCTGCTTGTCAAACTGTGGATCCAGCCCCATGGTGTGATAAACCCGCTCACACTGCTCCATTAATCCGGGCAGAATATCGTCGATATCATCAATGGGAAAGGCATCATCGGCTGCGAATTGCGCCATTGCCGCATCCGGGCCATAGCGACGGCCGTGCCAGACCTCCTGCTCAGGATCCTTATCACGACAGAACAGGATGTATTCCCCATTCTTACGCCCTGATACCAGCACAATGACAGCCTCTGGCTCGGGGAAGCCACTTAAATAATAAAAATCACTGTCCTGACGATAGGGATATTCCACATCTCGATTACGGATGCGTACCGGTGCTGCCGGCAAAATAGCAATACCACCTTCGCCCATCATGCGAAGCAGCTGTTTACGGTGTCGGGCATGAATTTTCTGATTCATTATGTAGTTCTCTGTGAGGGGGGCTTAAACTTAATGCTGGGTATCTGAAGTCTGCACACAGGGCTGCAGCTCCTCATTGATTAATAGTACGCCCATGCGCACATACTCATGCAGCTGCATATAAGCATCTTCATCTGCCTCATCGACAGACTCATCATCATGACCCACACGACCGATTTCAACCATATCCCTGATGAGTTCAGCCGTATCCTCTGGTAAATCCGCATCCTTTTTCAGACCTCCCGCTGCCAGGCCGTAGGTAAAGCCCTGACACCACTCGGCAAGGGCATCGGTACGCTCGACCAGGGGTTGCTCATCATCCGGAAGCAGAAGCTGATAATCTACTTCACTACCATTAAGCTGTGCCTGTGTACTATTGAACAGCCCCACCAGCAACTGACTGGCCTCCTTAATGAGCATATTGTTCAAATCCAGCTCTTCAAACACCTCATTCAGCCAGTCACCCAGCTCGACCTTGCCCCTGGCACAGAACATCCCACTGAGGACACCATGTGATTCTGATGCGGACATTTCGGCATCTGTTTTACTCAGCACCAGCTGTAAGCTGTTATAATCGGGTCTTTCTAGCATCAAGGATTTCCTGATTTAGAGAATAACTGGATTCTAACATGAGCTATTTAAATTCAGTAAATGTTGACCATATCTAATTGAGAAACTATATTTAGCACTATGACTAAAGAAACACAGCAAAACATTGATGACCTGGAGCACAAGGTAGAAGAGCTACTGGCTCTAACGCGTGCCCTGTCAGAAGAAAACAAACAGCTTAAAAGCCAGCTGCACAGCCTGAAAACTGACCGTTCAACTCTGGTTGAACAAAAAGAAAAGGTGCGCACACAGGTTGAAAGCATGATCTCACGCCTCAAGTCGATGGAAACCGCATAGCGGCAACCCCCGTTATTTCTTTATTTCAGGTCCTGATGTGAGCAATTCAACTTCTTCTACTTTATCAATTAATATCATGGACAAGGACTATCGTGTCTCCTGTCCTGATGGTGAAGAAGAAACATTAAAAGCTTCTGCTGATTTTCTAAACAACAAACTCAAAGACATTCGTGACCGCGGTTCAATTATTGGCAGTGAACGCATTGCCATTATGGCGGCACTTAACCTGGCCCATGAACTTCTTAACAGCCAGGGATACGAAAGTGGATTTAAAGACCTTGATTCACGTGTAGTTAATTTACAGAATAAAATTGATATTGCTTTACGTGAAATTGAAGTATCATAGACACATATCAATTACAGTGTAATTAACATTTGTAATACTGAACACAGTCTCATATTTGATGAGGCGCTCAACAAAGTCTTTTTACAAGACATTAAAGAGCTGTAAAATTGTAAAAAAGTTTGGGTGTTTCTGCAGTGTTCGTAAGCACACTTTCTATACCCCTTGAGCCTTAATTTTCGACCCCGGGTATGAAGCTGTTGGCACTGTGTGCATTACCGCCTCTGGCGAGAAGCCTTATGTTCTAACGCAAGTTCCCACCTTGAACCTCTGGTTCAAGGGTCGAAAGTTTTGCTACGGCACTGTGGTTTCACCCTCCTCCACTATTTACAATTTATTTCATGCCAACAGAAAATAAAAATAATCTTCGCAAACTTATTCGCCAGAAACGTAAGCAGCTAGACTTCCATCAGCAGGACTTGCACGCTTGGTCCATTGCCAGACTAATCACTCGACAGGCAGCATTTCGTAATGCCAAACGCATTGCCTGCTATCTGGCAGAAGATGGTGAAATTGATCCTATCTACATTATCGAAAAAGCCTGGCAATATAAAAAAGAAATTTTTTTACCTGTATTACCCCCTACCGGTAAATCTTTATTTTTTGCACGCTACACAGCACAAACAAAACTTAAACCTAACCAGTTTGGCATTCTGGAACCCGACATACATCCGAACCACTGGTTACGCGCCAGAGAATTAAGCCTGATACTATTACCACTGGTGGCTTTTGATGAAAAAGGCAATCGACTGGGCATGGGCGGCGGCTATTATGATCGTAGCCTGGCATTTATTAAGCACAGAAAACAATGGCATAACCCTAAATTAATAGGGCTTGCACATGAATTACAGAAAGTAGATTCATTATCCAGAGAAAGCTGGGATATACCGCTTAATATGATTACAACTGAAGAAAAAATTTATACCAATAATTAAATTATTTTTTCATTCGACCACACCAGCTACAGATTATTATCTCAGCCCAGTTCATATCATCATTCCTGCTTAACCTGAATCGTCATTCCGGCCCATGAGCCAGAATCTTATGATCCTGATAGAGATACCGGATCAGGTCTGGCATGAAAAGAAAAATTCACAAAAAAATAAAAAACAAACCAGCATAAAAATATCTTAAAAAATTAACTCTTTAAAGAAACATTCTATACACAGGATTATCTGTTTCTTCCCACCAGCGATAACCCAGATCATTTAAAAAGTCTTTCAGTGCTTTATGATCTGATGACGGCACCTGCAAGCCCACTAGTACTCGACCATAAGCGGCACCGTGATTACGGTAATGAAACAGACTGATATTCCAGCGGTTACCAATTTGTGTAAGAAAATTCAACAGCGCACCCGGTCGTTCCGGAAATTCAAAACGATACAGCACTTCATCTTCCAGACCTGACGCTCTACCGCCAACCATATAACGTACATGCATTTTTGCGACTTCATTATCCGTCATGCTAATCACTGGATAACCATCATTTTTTATCTTTGCAACCAGATCTTCCATTTCCTGCATGCCTTCCTGCAGACGAATACCGGCAAACACATGGGCATCTTTTGAATCAGAATAACGATAATTAAATTCGGTAATACCGCGCTTACCGATAGTTTTACAAAATTTTCTAAAACTTCCCGGTTTTTCTGGAATCGTTACTGCAATTAGACCTTCACCATGCTCACCTAATTCGGCGCGTTCTGATACATGTCGCAGTCGATCAAAATTCATATTGGCGCCACTATTAATAGCCACCAGTGTTTTGTCTTTTAATTCATGCTGTTCAACATATTTTTTAATACCGGCAACGGCCAGAGCTCCGGCAGGTTCTGTAATGGAACGGGTATCATCAAAGATATCCTTAATTGCCGCGCAGATCTCATCGGTGCTGACAGTAATAACTTCATCAACACATTTTTTTGCCACGCGAAAAGTCTCACGACCCACCTGTTTAACCGCGACGCCATCAGCAAATATGCCGACCTGACTCAATACGACTCGACGATTCTTTTCGAATGCAGCCGCCATACAGGCAGCATCTTCCGGCTCTACGCCAATCACTTTAATATCAGGGCGCAAATATTTAACATAGGCAGAGATCCCAGCAATCAGCCCTCCACCACCCACGGGCACAAAAATCGCATCTATCGCCTCTGGATACTGGCGTAGAATTTCCATACCCACGGTTCCCTGACCGGCAATCACATCAGGATCATCATAGGGATGGATAAAACTTAATTGCTCTTTTTCTGCCAGCTCATAGGCATGTTCAGATGCCTCATCATAGGTATCACCAAACAGTACAATTTTAGAACCTAATGCCCTGACTGAATCGACTTTAATACGGGGAGTGGTCTTTGGCATCACAATAGTGGCTTTCTGCCCCATACGAGCAGCAGCCAGTGCCAGACCCTGCGCATGATTACCGGCTGATGCCGCAATCACCCCTTTTACTTCACCGGCCTGCGAAAGCTGATACAGCTTGTTATAGGCGCCACGTAGCTTAAATGAGAATACCTGCTGTAAATCCTCCCTTTTCAACAGCACCAGATTCTCCAGTCGAGCGGACAGTCTTTTGGCTTTTTCCAGGGGGGTTTCAATAGCGACATCATAAACCCGTGCGGTGAGTATTTTTTCTATGTATTTTTGTGTCATATCTTTTTGTGTATTGTTGTTTTTGCCCTAATCACCATCAACAGGTATCATGCAGCAAACTAAATCAAGGTGCTAGTACTATGACTCAAGATGAAATGAAACGCAAAGCAGCTGAAGCGGCTATGGAATATGTTGTGCACGATGAAATCGTTGGCGTAGGCACGGGTTCTACGGTTAATCATTTCATTGACTGTCTGGCCGAAATAAAAGGCAAGATCAAGGGTGCCGTATCCAGCTCTGAAGCCTCAACCAAACTGATGCAGGCACACGGTATTCAGGTTCTGGACCTAAACAATGTGGATTACATTCCTGTGTATATTGATGGCGCAGATGAATCCAATCATTATTTATCATTAATCAAGGGCGGCGGCGGTGCATTGACCCGTGAAAAGATCATTGCCGGTGCCAGTGAAAAGTTCGTCTGCATTGCTGATGAATCCAAACTGGTTGATGTTATGGGCAAATTCCCCCTGCCAGTTGAAGTGATCCCTATGGCCCGCAGTTACATTGCCCGTAAGCTAGTCGCATTGGGTGGCCGTCCTGTGTGGCGCGAAAACTTTATTACCGATAATGGCAATATTATTCTTGATGTTCACGACATGGAAATTATGGAACCCATCAAAATGGAAAATGAGATCAACAGCTGGGCCGGTGTGGTCACCTGCGGCCTGTTTGCCAATCGGGGTGCTGATGTGCTGATTTTGGGAACACCGGATGGTGCTAAAACGGTTATGCCTAAATAGAACTTTCTTTTTCCGCAAATGAACGCAAATACACGCTAATCTAAAAACAATAATTTTATTTACGTTTATTCCCGTTCATTTGCGGACTTATCTTTACAGCAAAACTTTCTCTATCCCACCCTGCTTCACAGAATCTAAAAACTGCTGCTGCCAGTCTTCACCCAGCTTAAGTTTCGCCAGTTCAACCACGATGTAATCTACATCCAGACCGGTATCACCCTGGTATCGTAACAGACCCTGCTGACAGGCCGGACATGAAGTTAACATTTTTACATTATCCGTTTTAACAGTCTCTGCACCTGTGAGCTTTTTAATATCTTTATGCAGTTCCTGCTGCTTGCGGAATTTTACCTGAGCTGCAATATCTGGCCTGGCCACTGCAAAGGTTCCTGATTCACCACAGCAACGATCCGATAATTTTACTTCTGAACTCATCAAAGATGATGCCACCTTGATTGAATTGTGAGTTTTCATCGGCGTATGACAGGGTTCGTGATATAAATATTGTGTGCCACTCACATCATCAAGACTCACACCCTTTTCCATTAAATACTCATGAATATCCAGCAAACGACAACCGGGGAAAATCTGCTCGAACTGATACTTCAGCAACTGATCCATGCAGGTTCCGCAGGAGACAATAACCGTTTTGATGTCCAGATAATTTAATGTATTGGCCATGCGATGAAACAGCACTCGATTACCCGTGGTAATCTGATGGCCTTTTTCTTTATCACCGCCGGCTGTCTGCGGATAACCACAACACAAATAACCTGGCGGCAATACGGTTTGTATACCTGATTCATACAACCAGGCCATGGTCGCGATACCAATCTGACTGAACAGTCGCTCGGAACCACAACCGGGAAAATAAAACACCGCCTCACTATCTGTATCGGTTTTATTAATATCACGCAATACAGGAATCGTTTTACTGTCTTCGACGCCGAGCATGGCACGCATAGTTTTAGCCGGCACATCGGCAGGCATTGGCTTGTTAAAAAACTGAATGATCTGTTCTTTAACTTCTGGCTTGCCTGTGGTTGAAGCTGGGCGTTTTGTTTTTGGCAAAACACCGGGAACAGCTTTTAATATTTTATGCGCAAGTCGTTGCCCTGCATAACCGGCCTGAATCAGACCTGCACGCATAAACTTAATAGTGCCCGGTTCGGTCACGTTTAAAAAGGCCATAGATAATCGAGTTGCCAGATTTACCCGACGCTGACCCTGAGACTTTAGAATATGCCGCATTAATGTCGTAACATCACCAAAATCAATATTCACCGGACAGGGTGAAAAACATCTATGACAAATCGTACAGTGATCGGCCTGGTCATTCATTTCATCAAAATGACGAACAGAAATACCTCGACGGGTCTGTTCTTCATATAAAAAAGCTTCGGTAATTAAGCCGGTCGCCAGAATTTTATTACGTGGCGAATAAAGTAGATTAGCGCCGGGCACGTGGGTTGAACATTCCGGCTTACACTTGCCACAACGTAAACAATGAGCAATGGAATCATTTAATTCACCCAGCTCACTCTCTTCAAGAATAATAGCTTCCTGTTTTAATAATCTTAATGAAGGCGTATAGGCACGCTCCAGTCCACCGGTTTGCGAAATCAACTTGCCACGATTAAAAAACTGCCCCGGGTCAATCTGATGTTTATATTTTTCAAATGCCGAAATCGTTGCATCATCCAGATACTGAAACTTGGTAATACCAATACCATGCTCACCGGAAATAACCCCGCCCAGATTAGTCGCCAGGGCCATCACACGATCAACAATACGTTCGGCCTCCTGCATCATGGCGTAATCACTGGAGTTCACTGGAATATTAGTATGCACATTACCGTCACCGGCATGCATGTGCAGCGCAACAAATAAACGACTGGACAACACATCCTGATGAATATTATCCAGCTTGTTCTGTACAGCCAGTAAATCATGGCCGCTGAAAATCTGTTTTAAAGGTTTTTCTATTTCTTTACGATATGAAATGCGAATATTTTTCTG
>JAPHQX010000054.1 GCA_026196035.1 Gammaproteobacteria bacterium | reverse complement strand
GTGGTTTGAATGACATTGTAGGCATTTTGATCATAGAGAGTGGGTGTGCGTGTGGCTTTTGAAGTACTCAGTCTCAATGTATGATTTTTATTGATGTGATGAAGTATTGAAACTCGTGGGGAAAAATCTGTTCCGGAAATATCGTTATTTTCGATCATAAAGCCGGCATTAAATAACCAGTTTTCAAGCAGTCGGTATTCGCCATGTGCATAACCTCTATAGAGTTTATGGTATAAGGTGTTGTTGTTTCTAAATACATTATCGGCACTAACAATATCTATTCGTGCACTGGTGCCGGTAACCAGTCTGAAGTTCTTCAGGTTTAGTATGTAATTGAGTTCCAGGTCATGTCGTTCGGATTTGATGGTTATATCACGAGTTGTGTATGGATCAATAATATCCAGACAGGTTGCAGGCTGCGAGATGAGTCCGCAATAATATGTTTTAACAGCAAGAGATAGTGTATCGCTTAATAGAATACTCTGGTTCTCATTGCCAAGGTCTTCGTTGTGATAGTTGTAATAATATTGCAATGAAAGCGAGTCGTTGTTGATTGTATGTTCCCATTTGAACCACTGAAATGCAGATTCAACTTCTATCTGGAAATCCGGTGGCGCTTCGTGGTCACCCAGTTTGATGTCTTTGTAGCCGCCCTGATAGGATACAAAATTATCCAGACCTATCTGTTTATCCAGGCGATAACTTAGATAATCAGCACGGGTGTAATCATTTAACAAGTCTGTTCCATCATCATGTTCTGAGCCAACGGTTATACGATAATCAAATAAGCTGGTGGTATCTCCAAAACGATAATAACCTTCATGGGTATCATTACTACCCTGTACTAACTGGATTTTATGGCCCTGATCTTCGATGGCATTGCGGGTAGTGATATTAACGACGGCCAGAAAAGAGTTATTACCGTAACTGGCGGCATTGGGGCCTCGAGTAACTTCGATACGGGCAATGTCATCAATAGAGACAACATGATCAGACCATTGAATTCCCGCTAATGTTGGAACATAGACTGAACGACCATCGATGAGTACCTGCACCCGTCGAGAATATTCATCACCATGCCCATGATAGGTTGCTACAGGCGAATTACCATCAAAATAACCCACCTGAAAACCGGGCACCATACGCAGCAGGTCGGGAATCGTGCGAGCAGCTGATGCATCAATCATTTCACGATCGATAATGGTTATAGCTAAAGGGGCTTCATCAAGAGGCTGGGGTAAGCGTGTTGCTGAAAGTACGATGGGCATTTCATCCAGAAAATCACTTTCAGATCCTGATAATAGATCCATTTCAGGTTCGGCGATGACGCTGAAAGGTGTTATCAATAGTAATAAAGTTTTCTGGATAAGTCGCAATCTCTTCTCCTGGTAATATTAAGTTAGTGGAGGATCTCTAACTATGAAATAATATCGAATTACCTTTATTTATCGGGGGGATAACCTCCGCCACCATAATACTAGCATTTTCTATGGAAATACAATAAGTTAAGCAAGATGAATAAAACAGAATTCCCGACCATTGAAGATTTTGTGGGTAATACACCTCTAGTCCGTTTGCAGAGGCTTCCCGGCAAAACGACAAATACTATTATGCTTAAACTGGAAGGTAATAATCCGGCAGGATCAGTTAAAGACAGACCTGCTTTAAGTATGATTCAACTGGCTGAGCAAAGGGGTGAGATCAGCCCGGGTGATACTTTAATTGAAGCCACCAGTGGAAATACGGGCATAGCTCTGGCCATGGCAGCGGCGATAAAAGGTTATCGTATGGTATTGATTATGCCAGATAACATGACCGAAGAGCGTCGTGCTGCAATGAAGGCTTATGGTGCCGAATTGATTCTGGTGAAGCGTGAGCAGAGTATGGAAGGTGCTCGAGATCTGGCTTTGCAGATGGAAAAAGAAGGCAAGGGCAAGGTGCTTGATCAATTTAATAATCCGGATAACCCGATTGCTCATTACAATGGGACGGGCCCTGAAATCTGGCGTGACACCCATGGCAAGATTACGCATTTTGTCAGCGCAATGGGAACCACAGGAACCATCATGGGTACTTCGCGCTATTTAAAGGAGCAGAACCCGGATATTCAGATTGTCGGTGTCCAGCCAGAGGAGGGGTCGAGTATTCCGGGTATTCGGCGTTGGCCAAAGGAATATCTGCCGGGTATTTTTGATGAGTCCAGAGTCGATTTAACCATTGATGTTAATCAGCAGGCGGCAGAAGATATAACTCGTCGTCTTGCCGCTGAGGAAGGTATATTTTGTGGTATATCATCGGGTGGTGCGGCTGCTGCTGCGCTGCAGTTGAGTCAGCAGGTGGAGCATGCGCTGATAGTCTCCATTGTCTGTGACCGTGGTGACCGTTATATGTCCACAGGCGTTTTCCCTGCCTGATTGTCAGTTCTTTATAATTATTTAAGCCGAGTATTTTAATGCCACAAAGAAGACGCCGTCGTCGAGCAAAATTGTCCCAGGATCCTGTTGAGGCCAGTATAGAAAAGTTAACCCCCGAGGGTCGTGGTCTTGCCCATGTTAATGGTAAGCCAACTTTTATTGATTTTGCACTGCAGGGTGAAAAAGTAGTATTTCAGTATACCCGCAACAGTAGTAAATATGATGAAGCCAGAGCGATTGAAGTGCTTCAGCCATCCGCAGACCGTGTTGAACCACCGTGTCCTCATTTTGCTGTTTGTGGTGGTTGTAGTTTGCAGCATATAGCTACCGATGCGCAGATTCAGCTTAAGCAAAATGCATTGCTGGATCATTTGCAGCATCTGGCGAGAATTCAGCCTGAAATGTTACTGGCACCCTTAACCGGGCCCACCACAGGTTACAGGCATAAAGCCAGGCTCGGGGTTAAATATGTAGAGAAGAAAGGAAAAGTGCTGGTGGGTTTTAGAGAGAAATCCAGTTCATTTCTGGCAGATCTCTCTGTATGTAAAGTGTTGCATCCCTCAGTCGGTGAGCGTTTAGAAGCATTAGGTTTATTGATCATGGGGCTTGATGCTCGTAAGAGTATTCCGCAAATTGAAGTCGCAGTGAGTGAGTCAGTGGCATCATTAATTTTCAGGCATCTGGAACCACTCAGCGATAATGATAAACACCAGTTGATTGCTTTTTCGCAGGAAAATAATTTACATATATTATTACAGCCGGGTGGACCTGATAGTATTCAGCCATTATGGCCTGAAGATCCTCAGCCATTGCATTATGTTATTGATAATCATGATGTGCGAATTGAATTTAAACCATCTGATTTTATTCAGGTTAATCCGCTTATCAATCAGCAAATGATTGACCGGGCACTGGAGTTTATGGATTTAACTGATTCGGACTCGGTACTTGATCTGTTTTGTGGTCTGGGTAATTTTACTTTGCCCATGGCGAAACAGGCAAAGAAAGTGACGGGCGTTGAAGGTTCTGAAGTCATGGTTGTTAAAGCAAGGGATAATGCGGCAATTAATAAAATCAATAATGTTGAATTTTTTGCTGCAGATTTATCTAAAAATCTGAGTGGTTATCCCTGGTTGAATCACTCATATGACAAGGTTTTGCTGGATCCACCACGTTCAGGCGCAATGGAAATGTTAAGTCATCTCAAAGCACTGAAAGCCAGGCGAATAGTTTATGTTTCCTGCAATCCGGTGACTCTGGCCAGGGATGCAAATGTTCTGGTTAATGAGTTTGGCTATAAGTTGAGTGCTGCGGGCGTGATGGATATGTTTCCCCATACTGCCCATGTTGAATCCATAGCGGTCTTTGATCTGTAAGTCAGTTTATCCGAGAAAAAATGACATTTTTACACCGGCGACTTCAATAGTGTCGTTGTTTTGTAATGCATGAGCCTGTGTGCCGATTTCCGAATCATTGACTCTGGGTCGTCCTTCATTATCACCACCATCAATATGAATCAGGAAGTAGCCAGTCGGTCGTTTTGTTATTGCAGCAACCTGTACACCCGGTTTACCCAGAGTGGTCAGTATTTTTGTTAAAGGTAGTTCTTTACCGCTATTAGCACCGTTTAATAATTTAACGCTTGCAGTGCCAGAGCTGGTTTTGGTGCCTGAATCAGCTGAAGCGATTTCTGCAGCCAGTTTTCCTACTGAACGATCTATTGCTGCATCACCCTCATTTACAGGCATTCCTGCAGCATCCGGTCTGATGATCATGGTTTTTTCAAATTCGTCTTCACTGGAAACGCTGGCATTTTCGTTAATGTATTTCAGGTCATGTTTGCCAATTCTGATGACATCGCCATCTCTCAGAACCTGTTTTTTGATCAGTGTGCCATTGACGTATGTGCCATTAGTGCTGTCATTATCTTCAATAAAAGAATCATTGAGAATACTGGTGATTTTTGCATGATGACTACTGACTGCCAGATTGTCTATCTGGATATCATTGTCTGGTTTGCGGCCAATGCTCATAACTTCTTTGTTCAGGGGTGTTTCCTGGATGACATCACCATTGAATATTATTTTTATTGTAGCCATTATTATTTTCCAAATTTACCCTTGTCTAAGAGAATAGATCAGTTATTTTATTTAGCCAGTTTCCGCCCGCAGGAAATGGCTTAACAGGTTGAGCGAGTAAAGCGGATACATTGTCTTTACCGCCATGTTGTTTTGCCTGCTTGATGAGTTCTTTTGCGACCTTGCTTAAGTCTTTGTGGTAATTATTGATCGTGTCTTCGATCAGGCTGTCTTCAATCATATCGTTGAGACCATCGGAGCAAAGTAAATAGATGTCGTTGATCGCCGCTGCATCTTCGGTGATATCGACTTCCACTGTTTCGCTTACGCCTACGGCACGTGTAACAAGGTTCTTTTTAGTTGATTCTCGAGCTTCTTCTGTTGTGTATAGTCCCCGATCAACAAGTTCCTGCAATAGAGTGTGATCACGGGTGAGTTGCTCAAGCTGGCTGTTACGAACTCTGTAAAGTCTTGAGTCACCAACATGGGCAACGGTAAAACGATTATTATAAAACAATAAAACAACAATCGTGGTTCCCATGCCCTCATAATGTTTGTTATTACATGATGACTGATATATAACGCTATTGGCTTCTTTTATGGCATTTTCTACAGCGATGCTGCCAAGTGTGTAGCCTGTGTTTTCATCAGTATCACTGATAACTAAATTCTTTAATGATTCTGATAAGGAACTTAGAATAGTATCGACGGCGAGTGCACTGGCAACTTCACCACCTTTATGACCACCCATGCCATCAGCAAGAACAGCCAGTCCAAGATCAGGATTATTACCTATAGTGTCTTCATTGTGATCACGGACAACGCCCTGATCTGTAAGACCCGTTATGGTTATTTTATCCTTTAAGCTCATATCTTATTTCAAGCCTTTTTTTTCTGCTGTGCCTGCAAAATAATCTGTCGGCATTTACGTAAATCGGTAGACATTTGCGCACCATTTTTATAACGCTTTTCTTTGTCTTTTGCTAAGGATCGGTTAATGACAATGGTTATACATTTTGGCAGACCGGGGCGTAATGAGCTGGGTTCCGGGTGTGCTTCATTAGCGATTTTGTACATTAATGTTGCCATAGAGTCACCCTGAAAGGGTAAACGGCCGGTCATCATCTGAAACAGCATAACGCCAAGTGAAAATAAATCTGACTGACCATCTACTTTTTTACCCGCCAGCTGTTCGGGTGACATATAAGATGGCGTGCCTAAAACCATACCCGTTTTTGTTTTACTTGAGTCAGTGATTCGGGCAATACCAAAGTCAGTTATTTTGACGGTATCAGACTCAGGTTCATACATTATATTTGCAGGTTTAATGTCACGATGTACTACGCTTTGTTCATGAGCATAACTTAGTGCTTCTGCTGCACGTGCAATGATGCTTAGTACTTTAGTTACCGGTAGTAATCCGTCAGCTTTTCCGTAGCGAACCAGGTCATGGCCTTTTAAAAATTCCATCGCAATGTAGGCAAGATCATGTTCTTCACCCGCATCATAAATGGTAACAATATTGGGGTGACTCAGGCGTCCTGCAGTTTCGGCTTCGCGGAAGAATCTGTCTTTTACATCCTGTAATTCGTCACCTTCAAACTCCTGTGCAAGGGCCATGGTCTTGATGGCAACAACACGGCTAATTTTAGGATCCTTGCCGAGATAAACGGCACCCATTGCACCTTTGCCCAGTTCTTTTTCAATTTGATAACGGCCTAGCATGGGTTTCTGAACATCATCGCCACCGGCCAGTATGTTACCGCCAACCGAGCTGGATGATGAGCCACCTAAAATAACCGTTTCTTCCATAGCAGTGGCGCGTTTTGTTCTTTGTTTTATATCGCGGAATTTTGGATCATGATCACCAATGTAGGCATAAACTGAACCGGCTTTATTAAACTGGCGCTTACGTTCAAAGTCCAGTGCCAGGTTATAAAGCAATTCAAATGCTTCTTTGTTGGCGGGCAATTTACGGAATTTTTCAAATGCCGAATCCAGTTGTCCCTGGCCCTGTAATGATAATCCGAGCATGCGATTACTTTCTGCTGATTCAGCATCCAGTTGTATTTTACCCTGCTCAGTTAATAAATAACGTTTTGTGGTTAATAGCAGGTGGCCGGCTAACAATAAAATGGCAGGTGACATGAGTTCGAGCCACATACCTTTCTGGGTCATCATTACATAGTGTGTGCCGAGTAAGCCAGCAAGTAACAGAATAGTGAAACTGGCTGAAACACCCGCGCTCATTCTTGGGAGTAACAGAATGATATAAATAGCTAGAAATAAACTGATGCCAAGACGGGCATATTCAGACCATTCTGGCTGAATGAAAAAATCTTCGTTTAAAATACTGGATACAGAATGTGCCAGTGTAACAACCGGTGCCATGGATGAATCAATGGGTGTCACCATACTGTCGCCAACACCGGTTGCTGTTGCGCCAATTAAAACAATTTTGTCTTTGTATTTGCTAGCTGGAATCTTGCCCTGTAAGACATCAAAGAACGAATCAATTTGAAAAGCACCGATGCCATTAACATCATTATAAAAAAAAGTACGCATTTGCAGGTTGGCATCAGTGCGAATATATAAATTACCAATCTGTACACCTTCACCGAGTTTTATTTTTATGTCATCTAGATTCAGGTTAAGGCTGCGAGCTGCCAGAACTAATGGCAGTGATGGATAGTATTCATCAAAGAAATCGATCACCAGTGGTTCAGAGCGGATAGCACCATCAATATCTGGATAGGCATTTAGTGCGCCGATACTATCAGCCATGGGGCTGAGTTCCTGAATAGGGAACAGGGCCGCGACCGCGGGTAGCGGTGTATTATTCTGAGGATTCGTATTCGGGTCATTGGTAATGTTTTTTAGAATATTTCTTTTTATATAGTCAGGTGTTTCGGCATCAGGTCTGCCAATGGGCTGGCCTAATGAAAAATGCATGGCCAGAACGACATTTTTATCTTCTTCAAGGCTCAGAGCCAGAATCTGATCGGTATTAAGGGATTGTTCTGCCAGCATCAGCTGTTCACCCAGTGAAGCAAGATCCTCTTCAAGCTTGCGCAAATCAGCAGGCAGACGATTTTTGATTTTTGATAGATCGGCAGACAGGGTAGAGCTGGCGTAGAAAGTTAATAAATCCTGTATATGATGGAGGCCTGGATCAATTTGAGGGTCAACAAATAGAGTGGTTTGTCCAATAACCTTAGCGCCACTTTTACGCAGGATATGATGCATCTCTGCCTGAATATCCCGGGGCCATGGCCAGCGGCCAATATTGGCAATACTGACATCATCAATGGCAATGACGGCAATTCTGTCGCTGGGTGTTTTAGCTGTTGCTTTTACACCCAGATCGTAAGCATTGCGCTCTATACCGTCAAAGGTACCCCAATTGCTTAGAAAAATGATCAGTAAGCTGATAGTAAGACCAGCGAACCAGTCGCTTCTCCATATCCCCTTTTTCATCCGCCCCTCGTTTAACTAGTTGTATTCTTATATGTGTTTGTATTTCATAGAAGAATAGAACATAAATCGCAGACTTTCCTTGGCCAGGTGGATTTACTTGAAATTAAGTGGGGTTATGGATTATCGGCCCGGTTTTTATTATTTTACCTTAACTGAGGTAAAACAGTCTTTTCGAGTAAAATATCAGCCATCTGGGTGCTCAGGGCTTTAGAAAAACGCTCAAAGAAATCCCCTTCCAGGGTGAAATCAACAATGTTCTCAGCACCAATGACATCACGAGCGACCTGACTGGAGCTGGCCAGTTCATCTACCAGGCCAATATCAACACTTTGATCACCGGTCCAGATTAGCCCACTAAACATGCCTTCGACTTCTTTTAATCGATCTCCGCGGCCCTGTTTAATGGCGAAAATAAATTGATTGTGTACATTGGTTAACAGACCTTGCAGATGCTTATTCACTTTTGGATCAACAGGAGCAAAGGGGTCAAGTAGTGCCTTGTTTTCACCAGCAGTGAGGGTGCGTCGTTCAACACCAAGTTTTTTCATTGCTTCAACGAAACCAAAATTATCCATTCGCACACCTACCGAGCCAACAATACTGGCCTGATCGGCATAAATTTTTTCAGCGGCTGCCGCTACATAATAACCACCCGATGCACAGATATCTGTAATCACGGCATGCATCGGCGTATTCGGATATTTTTCCCTGAGGCGCAGAATCTCGTCATAAATATAACCTGACTGTACTGGGCTACCGCCGGGTGAATTGATACGTAGAATGACCCCCGCAGTGTCCTTGTGTTCAAAGGCATCTCTTAGTGCGGTTATAATTTTATCGGCACTGGCATCAGATCCCGGTGCAATTACGCCTTTCAGGTTGACTAAAGCAGTATGTTTTTTACCGGGTATGGCGCCATGACTTATATCTGTTACAGGATAAAAGACAGCCAGTAAAACAAATAAATAGATAAAGGTCAGAAGCTTGAAAAAGATTCCCCAGCGACGAGTACGTTTCTGTTCTTTTAATCCTTCAGTTGCAATCGTTTCTAAAACGTCTTTCTGCCAGTTAGTATCTTCAGCCATTGTTGTATTCCTGGTGTAATTTATTCAGATAGTCAGGTAGTTCGGTTATATCATGTAAACAGCCTACTGGATTATGTTTTAGCAAACGATCCACGGCATGTACACCATAACTAACCGCTAATGCATGCATGTTGGCATTTCTGGCCATTTCCATGTCATATTCAGTATCACCGATCATTAATGCATCTTCTGCATTCAGTCCAGTGAAATGTAGAATTTCTTCCAGCATACGTGGGTGAGGTTTTGACAGGGTTTCACTTGCGCATCGTGTGACATGAAAACGTCCGTGAAGTTGAGTTTCTTCGAGTGACATATCCAGTCCCTGGCGACCTTTGCCGGTGGCTACGGCTAACCAGTAGCCCTGATCTTCCAGTTCAGCGAGTAGATTTTCAACACCAGGGAATAATGCCGAGTGGGTTTCATTGGTTTCCAGATATTGCTGTCGATAGGTGTCTGCGAGTTTTTCTATAACTGTTTCAGTTTTATCTGGATGTAATCGCATCAGGGCTTCTTTCAGACCTAAACCAATGACATCTTTTAATTGTTCATTGGATTGTGCAGCAAAACCATTTTCGACACAGGCCGCACGCAAGCAGTTAACGATGCGTGTTTCTGAATCCATCAGTGTGCCATCCCAGTCGAATATCAATAATTTATAAGGTAAGTTAGTCATAAGTTACAAGTTATTAGTTACAGGTTATTAGACATAAGTTATTAGTCTTAAGTTTTTTAACTTCAGGCTTACGACTGATGACTTAAGACTTTTAGTAATTCCTGCCAGTCTTCATCCAGTGGTGCAGTAATTTTATATTCTTTATCCAGTTTAAATCCCAGTGTGTATGCATGAAGATACATGCGTTTGAAGCCCTGAGATCTTAATTGCTGATTAAATTCTGGATCACCGTATTTGGGGTCGCCTGCAACTGGATATCCTGCATGAGCCGCATGAACACGTATTTGATGCGTTCTTCCGGTGAAAAGTTTGATATCTATATGGGTTGCCTGGTCAAAATAATCAATGGGGGTAAATAAACTTCTGGCCTCCTTGCCTGATGGATCAACCGTGACCATGCGTTCGCCCCCCTTTAATGAGTTTTTGATTAAAGGTGCATCGATAAGTTTTTCACCACCGGCCCAGCGGCCAGCCAGGATGGCGTGATAATGTTTATCTATACCGTCTTCTGATCGGAACTGGTCATGAAGTTGCATCAGTGAAGGACGATCCCTGGCGATGACCAGGCAGCCACTGGTATCTTTGTCCAGTCTATGTACCAGTTCCAGCATTTCAGCTTCGGGTCTTAGCTGGCGGAGAATTTCGATGACACCATAAGCTATTCCGCTGCCACTGTGGACAGCAACACCAGCAGGCTTGTTGATGATCATTACATGGGGATCTTCAAATAATATTGACTGCTCCAGTTTTCTGATGACTGCGTCAGGAATGCCCGGGGGCTTTCTATCTGAGACCCTGATAGGAGGAATTCTGACCCTGTCAGATTCCATCAGTCGGTAATTGGGCTTTTTCCGGCCTTTATTAACCCTGACTTCACCGCTTCGAAGGATCCGGTAAATATGACTCCTGGGTACGCCTTTTAATTGATTTAAAAGGAAATTATCCAGTCGTTGCCCCGCGTGGCTGGCGGTTACTTCAATAAACTGTGCTTTTTGACAAGTGTCTGACATGGCAGGCGATATTACCAGAGAATGTGTGTATTGCATCCATTTACAAAACTGTCATAATGCATTAGTAGTCCTAAAAGCTTAATTTTGCTGGATTTTCCATGTAATAATGAATTATTGCTAAAGTCAGGACTCCAATGTGTTTGCTGATACTCATTAGAGTAAGTGAAAACAGACGGTAAGAAGGGGATCTTGCCGAAGTCATTAAAGGGATAGAGACAGAGAATTTTAATCTATAGCCAGGCTATGGATTTGATGGTGATCCGAGACCATAGATTCGGAAAAAAGGTTTTTTTGAAACATGAACAATACCTCGATAAACGCACTTGCTAATCTTATGCACGACACCCTGTGGGGTGGTTATGTGGCATTCGCGTGCCTGTTGGTGCTGGTTCGCGATGAGCAGACACACGTTTGTCGATCGCTGAAAAGCTCGGTGTCGGGGTATTTATCTAAATTAGGTTTAAATAATAATGAAACGTATTTTAATCAACGCACTCCAGAAAGAGGAGATCCGCGTGGCCATGGTCGATGGCCAGCAGCTCTACGATCTGGATATAGAAGTCTCCACACGAGAACAGAAGAAAGCCAGTATCTACAAAGGCACAATTACCAGGGTGGAACCCAGCCTGGAAGCCGCATTTGTCGATTATGGGGCTGAACGCCACGGCTTTTTACCCTTTAAAGAAATCTCCCGCAGTTATTTCAGTGAAGAAGCACTGAAAGGTGATGGCCGCCCGGATATAAAAACCGCTGTCAAAGAAGGTCAGCAGGTCATAGTCCAGGTTGATAAGGAAGAGCGTGGCAACAAGGGTGCTGCACTGACCAGCTTTATCAGTCTTGCCGGTCGTTATATGGTGCTGATGCCTAATAATCCTCGTGCAGGTGGTGTTTCCCGTCGTATAGAAGGTGAAGATCGAAGCGAGATTCGTGAAGCCATGAGTCAGCTGGAAGTACCTACGGGTATGGGGCTGATTGTGCGTACTGCAGGTGTGGGTCGCAGTGCTGAAGAACTGCAATGGGATATGGATTATCTGATCCAGGTCTGGAAGGCCATAGAAGCTGCCGCCGCTGATCGTCCTGCTCCTTTCCTGATCTATCAGGAAAGCAATGTCATTATCCGAGCTTTACGTGATTATTTCCGTAATGATATCGGTGAAATCCTTATTGATAATCCAGACGTTTATAAAACGGCTGAAGACTTCATCAAGCAGGTGATGCCGCATAATGCGCGTAAACTGAAACTTTATCAGGACACGATTCCATTATTTAATCGCTTTCAGATCGAAGGTCAGATTGAATCGGCATTTCAACGTGAAGTGACTCTGCCATCAGGTGGTGCGATTGTTATTGATCACACAGAAGCCTTGCTGTCTATTGATATCAACTCGGCTCGTGCGACCAAGGGTAGCGATATTGAAGAAACCGCATTAAATACCAATCTTGAAGCGGCTGATGAAATTGCTCGTCAGTTACGTCTGCGAGATCTGGGTGGTCTGGTGGTGATTGATTTCATCGACATGAT
>JAPHQX010000050.1 GCA_026196035.1 Gammaproteobacteria bacterium | reverse complement strand
CAATACAGCCATAATAATCACACCAGCTTTATTAAATATTTTACTTTTTAAACGCATTAATAATCTCCACTAGAAGAAAAAACTCAGGCCAAGAGTAAATTCAAGATTATGAGTTACTTCATCAACTCCAAGCACATCCATATTAAAGACATGATCTCTGGCATCGACTTTAATAGAAAAATAATCACTGGCGAGGAATCGATAACCAAAACCATAATTCAGTGTAAATCGTTCTGCACCAGCAAACTCGGTATTGCCCATACCCAGAACAATATATAGAGTGGTGTTATAAGTGATATTGTCAGTAATAAATGCCTCACCAGGCAATAAATTAAATCCTAGGCTTAAATCATAATAGGTCAATTTTCGTTCATCACTGGTTAACAAAGGCGAACCACCACTTAGTATTTCGAAACTGGTTTCCCCTGCCTTTGATTGTGCAAGCGTTGTTTCAACGAACAAATCTTCAGTAATATGGTAAGCAAGTCTGGTGCCTATTACTGAATTTGCACCAAAATCTTCAATACTTAGCAGGCCGAACATAATAGATACTTCAAAATCATTCGTATCGATTGACGACTCGGAAAATTCCCGTCTTGCAACTTCCGGCTGTATCACCGGCTTTAACTGTGTGTCTTCATTTAACTCTTCTGCAACAACCACTGCATTACAACTAAATAGCCATGCTGCTACCAGAGTTAAAAGAAAACGACGAAGCCTGCCTTCCATTCTTTTATATCCTCGTTTTTATCATTATCATTACTCGCTGAAAAAATAACATAATCGTTATATTCAACTCGAAATACAAAACGCCGTGTTAGATAAGTTCGCAGGCCTATACCCACATTACTGATCTGATTGGTCTTATCTTCAGGCTGTACCAGTGTCGCCCTCGGTTTATTATTAATAATACCGGTACCAAGAGTAAAATAAGGTGAATAGCGCCATTCTGGAAACGGTTGAATCACCATGCCAGCTTTTAATATCGTGCTACTCGACACATTACCTATCACCTGAGACAGAGCTAGTTCGGCTGAAAGGTTTTTCGTAAAAGCATAACCGCTATACATAGACAGTATGGCTGCACCATTAAAATCCCCCAGCAGAGCACCCGCTTCCCATACACGCTGACTGAAATCATCCTGACTGGCATCTTTAAATTCAACCACTTCACCGGTCAGCGATAAAGTTTGCGCTAACTGACGTCTTTCAGCCCAACCCTGTTTTCCATTTTCTGTTTTAATTTTAAACCAGTTGGTATAACGGAGCTGGATGGTAATAATCTCGCCACGATCAACCACATAGAAAACTGGATACCCATCACCATGACCGGTATGTAATTCTATGAACGGATCTGTTACCTGTACCTGTTGTTCTATATTTTCAGCATAAGCATTTGAAAATACAAAAAACAATATGAGAAATCTTATAGCCCTGGTCTCCATGGCGAATCATTCTAATTCTGTGGTACACGAGAATCAAAAGGATTATTAAAATACTGAGCACCCATATCCAGCCATTCTGATATTAAACGTATTTCAGCAGTGCTGAGCATATTCTCATGCTGATCACCTGGTAGAGAAAAACGATTAAAAAATGCAGCACTGCTGCGAGCTCCATTAATTGTCATAGCGGGATTAACACGTGCAGCGGGATCAGGAATATCTTCTGTGATTAAATTTCCATTGATATCAAACTGCTGATTGCCATCTGCATCAAGCACAGGCACGGTTATCATTATATCAATCAGGCTCCCCCCTACCACTTCTACTCCATTATCCTGGAACAATAATTCTCGATAAGATTCAATATGGTCTGGCTGTTCATCAGAAGTTATATTTGATAAGTCCAGTTGCCCAGCGGGCAATGTCGTAAAGTTATTACTGGTATGGCAGTTGATACAGGTGTCAGTATCCATAGCACCACGTGCTACTTCCCAGAGGGGCTGAATATGATCAATATAATTAATTACTGTTCGACAGGTCGCAGCCCATGTAGCTTCACATGCAACTGTAGCAGGTGCCAGTGTATCCAGACCATCCACACCGGTATAATCATAGGTAAATGATACGTCTTTAGATCGTCCTGCTTTAACGGCATCAGTCCAGACATCATCATAAATAACATTCAGACTGGGCGTTAATGCAGATGGAAATAACCGTGCCCGTGACTCTGCCATGGTCTCACCTGCATTAGCCCAGTACTCCGTCGCCGGTGAAGAACCTGGTTGTTCCGAGTTAGGCCAGAGATAACCATCATAAGGTGCACCCGTATTAATCGATCCTGCTTCAGCATCAATACGAGCATGAGGCAAATTGGCTGCAGCACCATTATGTGTATGACAACCCGAACAATTAACCGTATCACCCGGCCTCACCTGTAGCCAGTTCTGATGACGTTCATTACCAATACGCTTACCCTGTTTATCAACAATTTCAAAACTTAAAGGAATATTCGCCGGGACTTTTACTTTTATTGAGCCGTCGGGTTCAATGGGTGCATAGCCGACAATTTCACGCATTCCAAATAAGGCTGTTCGGCCAAAAGCGGTAGCACGTAGATTGGGTGGATCAACCAGATCAGGATCATTTCTGTCAGGAATACCCACTGCTTTATAAAACCGCATAAACCTTGCCGGCCGCTGATCTGCAGTCGCGTTAACCGGATCTGCAAAATCCAGAACATTATTAATATTTACAGCACTGGTGCAGTCAGTTAAAAAACAGCCGTTAAACAGACCATCACCAAAATCATACACACTGCGAATATGTAAAACACCCACACCTTCTGATATCCAGGTGGCGTTCAAATCGGTTGGTTCAGATTTATCACTAATATAATCAGGAAGATTACGTAACTGCATGGCCACCACATCGGTAAGCATCATGCCCTGTTCTGCGGTAACAATTGGCTTTTCAGTATTACTAACCGCATCATAAATCCAGATGCCATATGCTGGAGGCAGGGCCTGTGCATTTGCATCACTCAGATACGGCTCAATACAGGAGCGGGTAATATTATTGATAGCCAGCTGACATAAACCCTTACTCACGAGCAATCGCCCCGTACCATCCCATAAAGGATAAGCAGCATGATAATAACCCGCTTTTGAAATTGAACCATCGGTCAGGATATTATTAATCGTTACTGCATTGTGTGCTGGACCCGTCAGGCCAGTCTGGCTGATAATCGGTCGTGTGTAATCAATATAATTGTCTGTATCAATAACAATAATTTCACCACCACCAAAAGTGCCCGTAAACGGCCTGCTGATAGCTATAATTTTTCCATCTTCCGTTTCTCGGGGCTTGATAAATTCAATAGTACTATTACCCGTACCGGTATCATGGCTTTCGTCATGCACACCATAAACCATTTGAAGGCTTGTACCATCAGGCGTTACTTTATATAGACTGATCGCATTTTTAGAATTCATTCTGTCCCAGCGACTAAATAGAATTTCACCACTACTTAAAACCAGCGGATCCAGATCATGACTCTGATTAAATGAAATTTGTTGTATACCTGTTCCATCAGAATTCATTACATGCAGGACAAGTGCTTTAGTTCTTCTATTCTCATCGAGGGATGAAAAAGGCGCCTTCGAGATGCCGGTTATTCCTTCATTAGTTAATACTTCGCGCGACTGTCTTTGACGTGTTGATGTAAATACAATGCGGCCATCAGCAAGATAGTGCGGCGCAAGATCATTACCCCTTTCTGCTGTTGTATTATCAGAAATAATACGTCTGAGCTGGTTCGTATCCGCATCTAAATCATATTCATATATATTCCAGCTGGGAACAACATTGTCATTTGGATTGGGGTCTTCTAGCCGCAATGAAAACAACAGTTTTCTACCGTCATATGAAACATCGATATCTTTTACATCACCTAAACCAGAAGTAATACCTGAGGTTATATTTATTTCTGCTGCAGATGCTGATGAACGGCTTTTTAAATAAACATCGCCACCAGCGCTAAATATCAATGGGTTACGGATATCTTCCTGAACTGGATTGTCATTATTATCAACATAAACAGGACGCTTTATATAAGCAATGGGATAATCAAATACACCGGGGTCAGGTCCGGTAGCACCACTAGAATCTGAATTTGCAACATCACAACCGCTTATTGAACCAAACAGCATCACTGCCAGAGACAACCGGCTTAAATTCTTAACTGTATATATTTTGTCTGTGAAAAATAACATAATATTAGTTCATTGACTGTTTTTCTGGTGGCAACAAGCCAGAGGAATAATGCATAGTGCCTTTGCTATCAATAATCACAGCATCAACTCCTTTAAGTCTGTTTATCAATGCCAGTCCTTTTTTAGCACCCAGTACAAACAGCGTAGTTGATAAGGCATCACTGGTTAATGCGTTATCCGCAATCACTGAAGCACTCCATGATTTATCAGCTGACTTTCCTGTTTGGGGATTTATAATATGATGAATACGCCGATCATCCTTAATAAAATAACGCTCATAATCACCGGATGTTGAAATAGCTGTATTACTTAACGGCAATACCACAGCCACTTCTTTTTTCTTTCTTGGATGCTGTATGCCCATCATCCAGGGTCGTCCTTTTTTATCCCCTATTATTCGACTGTCTCCACCCGCAGTCACCAGACCATATTCTGTTCCACAGCCTTTTAAAATAGCAATAGCATTATCAACAGCATAACCTTTGGCAATACCACCAAGGTCAATACGAACACCGTGCTTTTTAAATCGCACACTGCTCTTTTCTTTATTGAGAAGAATATGCCTGTAATCTACCGCCTCAAGTTTTTCATTAATTATTTTATCTAACGGCTGTACGCCTTCACGGTAATCATACAGGTAACCAATACTGGAAAATGTAATGTCAAATGCACCATTCGATATCTTTGAAATGTTTAATGATTTTTCTAATAACTGAAATAATTCAGAACTGATCACGACCGCATTATCCTGAGCCATATTATTTATTTTTGTCAGCTCACTGTCACTTTTATACGGCGACATTAATGCATCGATTCGCCACATCTCTTTAAATACATCACTAATACATTCTAAAGCCTTCTGCTTTTCTTCATGCCAGATCTCAACAGTGATTTCCGTTCCCATAATAGGCTTCTTCTTCTTTAGCCATTCAGCATTAATGTCTGAAGAAATCACAAGAAGAAGAAAAACAGCTAATATGGAAAAAACAGAATGGACTTTCATTGTCTAAGGAATGATCTGACCAAAAGCAATGGAGTCATCAATATTTCCCAGGCCGTGATTACCATTAGTAAATTTACCGGCAAAGCTGGCCTCTTCGCCATGCAAGGCCATATAATTAAGCATCACAGTATTAACCAGAAGATTGACATTATTGGCGGCTGGACTGGATGAAGTTACAACAGATCCATCCGCTGAAAAACGACCAATTTGCTGACGTAATTCTGCTGGATCATTATTGTAAATTTGAATGACACCTGTTGGATTATAAACCAGAAAGAAAGAACAGGCGGTAGATGAGTTATCACCCGTCCACTGACCTTTGCCTCGACCACCTAATTCATTATTACCCGCTGCCTGACTGTTATCAATATTACCATTACTGGCTAGAGAACCATCACTGTAAACATAAATCATTACTGGCTGGTCATTTTTTGCCGCATATTCCAGACAGGCGCCGATACAACGACCCGCACGTAAATCTCTATTTTCACCAGTCTGTCGATCACCTGTATGATAATCATAACCGCCCATTGTTATACAACCAGCTCCAGCATGACCATCAATCACCATTTTCATAACAGAAGCTGTTTTTCTAAATTCACCATCACGGTCAAACTCTGTTGCTGAGAATATATGATCATCAGGATCAAAATCTACGTCATTTGCGACAATCATCGGCGTACTGGAATCCCTGTCGTCCGGACTGACTTCTCTTCCAGCAAAACGCTCTGCTATATCAGCCGCTTTCAAATAACCGCAACGCACCAGATCTTTAATTACGGCATCACCGCTAATATTAGTATTCACTTTAGCCATTTTTTTATGGCTCAGTCGTGCCATCGACTCCATGACAGCAGTGACATCAACTGGATCATTTAAAATACCCGTCAGGTTACCTACATCCACCATACCGGTTACATCACTGGGTCGATCAACTTTTGTTGGACGAATACTGGCATTCATAAATGTAGATGGTGACATAGAATTACCACCTGAATCAGAACTACGCGAACCAATTAATGAAACCACACCACCATTACCACCCGCCTCAGCAATTGCATACATAGGATTATGTGGATTATTACCTGTATCATTATCAGAACGCGCAGGTATTACACAGCCATTTACTTCGCCTTTAGCTAATACACTTCTGGCTTTTTCCAGAATACCGGCGAGCATAGGACTGTCCGCATGAAATTTAAGACCGAGCTGACTATTCACAAAATCATTAGTCGCACTTGTATTTAATAATGTTCCCAAAAAATTAGTTTGTAACAGACCGGGAACCATATCCCCGGGCAAACCTAACTTGCTATATCCAGCAGTAGACAAAACATCCATCTGGCCACCAGCCTGTCCAACCAGAACATTTGAACCGGCCAGGTTCGCGCCACCTGCCAGATCAAAACAGATAAATGGAATTTTTTTAGCCCCGGTCAAACCGCCAAGGCTACAATCATTGATATCCGCAGCAAGTGCATCCAGATCCGCAGATACTGCCGCATAAGCATCACGTGGATTACTAAACAAACTGAAAACACCACCACCCATGGTCATACCTGCACCGGTCATAAATCCCTGGCGTATAAATTCACGTCGCGTAACCGGGCGCGCGTGATCGGCATGGCGCAACGGCTCATTAATTCCCAGGTGTCTGCGTCTTCTTGCCATTGTTATTTCCTCAACAATATTCTTTACACTTTCAGTTATTGAATTAGCATTACTGCGCTGCCTAATACACTAGCGCATGTCGCTTTGACTATTTCTTCTGTCCGACCTGTGCTACTACAGGCCGAACCCGAATACACAGTAGGTACTGTTCTACCACATTGATTTAACATGTGAGTGATGATGCTTTCATAATCTGTACCTGCAATAGCGACATCTAATGTCTGGGTAGTAGTTGATCCCAGCATGCCTCTTGTTGCGCTACCTGGTGCTGCAACTGCACCTTCTTCAGGTTGAGTTGTTAAATTATTAGTACTGTCAGCTGTATCGACATTCATTATTTTCGTCAGCAAAGGTGTAATAACAGCATCGCGTTTTGCATCTGAATTAAATGCAACATTGGCAACCTCGGAAAAATCAAATCCTGAGAAGAATGCATCTCTCGTAATCGAGCCATTATTATCCACCAGCTCACTGCAATATGTCAGCGCCAGCTGAGCGATGGCCATTTGATGCGAACCAAGAAAAGCCTCAATATTTTCAACTGTTGGTAACTGCTGTTTATAACTTGTATAGGTACTCTTAACAGCCGTGTTAGTCACCGCCACGCCAGTAACAGCAGACATGGTTGCATTGATTTCATCAAATGTACGAATACCAATATCTGATACAGCTGCGGCATCGGAAGGCGCAGCGGGTACAGCAGGGTCGGGATCAGGATGAGGGTTTGTTCTACCGGCAAGTTGTTCAAAGGTTAGAAAAAACTCATCACTGTCCGGGCCTTTTTCTAATGCTATAACAGTACCCAGGTTCGATAATATCTGGCCATTGGCCGTATAGTCTGCACTATTTATAGTGACATCTAGATGACCATAAGCCTGTCCGGCAACCGCTTTCTTACCATTAATGCCAATACGTAAGCCTTTAATAATGATATCGGACGCTGGTACCCAGTCATCACGCAGATTTATAAAGGTGGGTCGACTAAAGCTATAACTGTAATTATCAAACTGGGTAACTTCGAACATGATGTAACTATCCGGTACCGCTATTTCATCTGCCACTGAGAACAGCAGAAAATATTTAAGTCCGACACCGACATCATAATTTTGCTGAATTTGCGCCTGGGTTAATGCACGGTCATGAACCGCAGCCAGCCTGATCTTTCCTTTCCATAATCGGTTACCCGATACTTCATTACCCATAACCAGTGCAAAACTATCATCCCAACTTGTTAGAGCATCACCTGCAACAGTATCCATATCACCGGTAAATATGCCATTAACATAAATACGTCGACCATTCACAGCATCATAAGTCATTACCACATGCTGCAAGGCCGCCTGCAAATCCTCATCAGCATCCGCCGTAGATAACATCGGCTCACCATTGGCTGCATCAGTGTCAGAATTATTATCAACTCGATTATAAAATTCATAGTTATACATTTGCTGACCCAGAGTAAAATTGCGTACTGTATCGCCCTGTGAATAACTGATGATATTTGACATTTCCTGAGTAACATTACCTGGCACGACCCAGGCTTCTATTGAGTACTGACCGGTTAAGGTAATTAAATCGTGTAATTTCTTACTCGCCGTTGTTGATGCCTGCGCCTTACCCGCGGGGGTAGCACCCACTGCTTCCAGAATTTCTATCCCGTTACCTAGCACCCATGCGTAATTACCACTGAGGGTTAAATTAATCGCTGGATTCTTACCACTGGTGTCATAAGCAATATTACTCTGCCCACTTTTAAACTCCCACGTAGCGATACTGTTTACTTCATAACGACTTCCACCGGTAGCGACAATGGCATCCTCTAAGGTTAATGCTTTACTGGTGACTAGTTGTGGGTCTATCTGAGTAGTCTGAATTGCGCCTGCAAAATCGGCAATCGCTGTTCGCATTGTCTGAGCATCATCTGTACACGATGTGGTCCAGCAATTATGAAACTCTTTATCTAATCGTAAAACAAAACGTGAATTCTCGGGTGTATCCAGATCCATTTTTGATTTTGCGGCCTCATATGCCACAGCAAGATCATTGCTCGCAAAAAATGGGGATTGCGGTGTCGCTGATGTCTCAGCATGACAATCATCACAATTAGCGACACCTGTTAATAATGGATAAACTTTAATTGCAAAGCTATTTGGGTCGCCAGGAGATCCAACCAGAGGTGTTGCAGGATCATTATCTATTTCATATTCTGTTTCCGGAAAATTCTTACTATCGCCCGGTACCTTGATAACAGGCGCCACCAGATCTATCTGGCGACCCGCCGCATTTGAACTGCCTAACCAGCTGGTTAAATAACCTTCAACAATATCAGCACAGACATTATTATCCGCTAACCAGCAATTATGACCGGCGGCTACTTTTGCCACCAGGCCTGAACTGGCCGGGTCAGCCGTATTCACATAGGCAATCACATCCTGATAGGCCGTATTGATATTGTCTTTTAAAACAAATCGGGGGGTTTGATCAACACCATGACAGGAACCACAACGATCATCAGTTACCAGATTATCCCAGACATTGAGTTTGAAATCCTGTACATCGTCTGATATTGGCGCAGGCCCTTTGTAGGAAAAAGTATCGTTTGTACTGGTATCAGGATTTTGACTGGATGTTGGGCCGCTATCACTACAGGCGACGACACCAAGGACCAGGATACCAAGCAAAGCACCTGAGGTAATGGCATCTAATAACGGTTTAATTCTGATCATATTCATCATGCCTAACTTCCTTTGCAATAGGCCGCTACTTTGACAAAGACATCCTTCATCCTGTAGCCATTATTTTCAAAATAGGTTTTGATTGTTTCAACCTGAGCACGGTCAGCAGCATAGTCATCTGAATCACGGAAGCACAGTGTTTTAAATACCTTTTTAACCTGACAGGATGCAAATGCATCTGAATTTGCAAGCTCACGACCAAAACTGGCAGCACCATTTCCTATACTATGACCTTTACTATTCACTACTTCACCGGCATAACTATTCCATCCCAGCAGGGCATTTTGCCCCTTACGCCAGTAGTTAATCCAGCTATCATCCGTAGTGACATATCCCTCTTTAAAATTTGTCGAATTGATTAAATGCTTGTCAGTTACTGTACCGGGGGTATAAACCATCTGCCCTGTGGTTTCATTAAAATCATAATAGGCGTAGGCACCCGCCAGGCCATCCATACCTGCATGACAACCTACGCAATTATTTAAAAATATACGGCTATCACCACCAGGGCTGCGAGTGACATCCTGACGCACATGATCGGGAACGCGAGTGACATCCTTTAATGGTTCAAGATCGGTACATAAGTGATTCATCATGGTAAAACGGAACATGGCACGATTAGTCCCCGCTACAAAAAAAGCTTCCGCAGCGGCTCGTGTTGTCATTACACCGGCGGGCGCAACATTAGGACGAACAGATGTCTGCCCAATATCATCCAGATTAGCCTGGACACTTAAGTCAATGCCACTGTCTTCCATTTCTTCATAATGTGCATTATCACTATTAGAGTAAGGTGAGGTCAGGCCCAGGCTCTGAGTACCGGTATAAAGAATATCGCCATAAAGCACTTCTCGAAAATCCACATCATCACGTATCATGCCAATGACTGTAGCCGTGTAGTCATTTAAAGGAACAAAAACAGTTTGCGCCTCATTGGTCCATGGAGCGGCAAAGTTCTTCAAGGTTACATTGTAAAAAGCAGGATTCAGAATGGCTATTTGTGCAGCAGACTCACCTGTAGCATCACTAGCCAGAGCCGTTTCCATCTGATCAAGCACCGCATTGCTGGGCAAAATACCTGTTAGTCTGTCATGTATACGCTTCGCCTGATTGCGCTGCACATCCGTCGCATAAGAAACACCTGACAGCATTACTCCAAATACACATACAAGACTAATCCATGAATAACGAGAAGATGTCTTTAATCGATTTTTTATCTTATTTTCCATTTACTTAACTATCTCCAGTTCATGGCAGACGCAACAGTTTATTAGCAAACGACCAACTTGGGGGAGTACCAGATTAATCAATTAGAATAAAACATACGATATTATCTCTGACTCTTCATTGCTCCTGTTCGCAAAACAGGAAAAATTCACACAAAATAAGCTATTTACATAAGAAACCACTAACAAAACCACATGAAATAGCATTAATTATGTGACATGCTTCACCTGAGGATCTGGGCCATTTTAAAATAGCTCAACCTATTATATATACACAAATAGCGATATCTAATCAGGATGTGATATGACTAACAGCAGCCTATATAATTGTTTTGTATAGTAATACATGCAATATCTACTCTCTCGCATCATTACTTATTACTAAAATAGACTGAAACAAAATGCATAAATTTATCTTTTATTTATTTTTATTTATCATCAGCTGTCATCAGGCTGTTGCTAATCCTCCTAGCAAGCTCGATACACAAATTCAGGACATTAAAAAACAGGTCCTCGAAATCAACCGTGATCTGTTTATCTTAGAAGAAGAACTGCTTTACCCTTCAAACACTCAATTTAGTGTCTTTCTATCTATTGATTCTGGAAATTTATTTGAACTTGATTCAGTACAAATTCGTATAGATGACAAAATTGTTGCCAATCATTTATATACTAAACGTGAAATTCAGGCATTGCGTCGTGGCGGCGTACAAAGAATATTTATTGGTAATATTTCGTCAGGCAGCCATGAGCTTGTCGCTTATTTTGTTGGTCAGGGTCCAAATAAACGCGATTACCGTAGAGGCACAACAAAAACTTTTGATAAGTCTACAGACCCCTTATTTATGGAATTAAAAATCATAGATAACCACATCAAGGAACAACCCGAATTTAAAGTAAAAGTCTGGGAATAGCATGGAAACAAGCGAATTAAATAATGCACCACATCAAACACTATTCTAGATGCATCGCTAAATATTTATCTGTTTTTCTAATTACAGTAAACTTTAGCGCAGCCAGCACAAATGAAACCGACCTACGTCAGGTCAATGATCTTGCCTATGGTGCTTCACTATTTAATTTCTATCAGGAAAATTACTTTTCAGCCATTACCGATCTGCTGGTCGCAAAACATAATAAATCGATTAAAAACCATGGTGATGAACCCGAACTACTACTGGGCAGCCTGTATCTATTATATGGGCTTTATGATGATGCCAGCAGCATCTTTCAATCCTTAATAAGCAAAGCTTCAAGTAAAAGCGCCATTGATCAGGCCTGGTTTTATCTGGCAAAGATTCATTATAAGAACGGCCAGTTTGACATGGCCATGAAGGCATTTGAAAACATTAACAACGATCTTCCTCAACACAGGCTATCAGAAAGCATTAACCTGCTGACAAATATCTATATCAAAAAAAATCAGACTGATAAAGCCATTTCTTTATTAACTTCGTCTACAAACGATTCAACATGGGATGCATATTCAAAGTTTAATCTTGGTTCTTCACTTATTTATAAAAACAGGCTTGGAGATGCCAGAACCTTCCTGGATCAGGTTTCTAATCTAGAACCTCATAATCAGGAGCAAAATGCTTTACGTGATAAAGCTAATCTGGCTCTTGGCTATGTTTCACTTAAAATCAATCAGCCACTAGATGCAATTCAACATTTTAATAAAGTACGACTGAATAACGCACTTTCCAGTAAAGCACTTCTTGGAGCTGGCTGGGCATGGAGCAGCAAGTCTATGCATGAAAAGTCACTTATCCCATGGATGGAACTTAAAAATTATAACCAGCTTGATGCTTCAGTTCAGGAATCACTTATTGCTATTCCTTATACACTGGAGCAGATTGGAAAGCCCGAACTGGCACTAACTCACTATAGCAATGCCATAAACAGCTATACACAACAATCTGATAATCTGGATCGCGTTATCGAAAGTATAAATAATGGTGCTTTCATAAAATCTCTATCGTCAGTAACTATGCAACATGAATCATATCTGCGAAACCTTCAGACTAATAAACACCAGAATCTTTACTCACCTTATTTATATGAACTATTTAGCTCTAATGAATTCCAGCATCAACTAAATAAACTTCAAGATCTTATTTATCTACAACAGTTAATGAGTCGATGGAGTAATAACTTACCTGCACTCAACCTTATGCTTGATGAGCGAAAAAAAAACTACCAACGAAAACTTCGTGAACTCGAAGAACGTAAACTCTCGGTCATTATTCAGCCTTTAATTAACAAACGAAATAAACTGTCAAATATTCTTAAAAATATTGATGCTCTTGCACTGGCAAGCAAGGAAGGACAGGAGAAGCTTAAATCCTTATCAATAATAAAAAACAAAATCGCCCGGATTTCAAATAAGTATGATGTTTCAGATTTGCAGGAAAAATATGATCGTCTATATGGGGTTATTTACTGGGATATTAATACCGATTATAAACCGAGGCTATGGCAGGCGACGAAAAGCCTGAAGGAGCTTAATAAAGAAATAGACGCCAACACTCGCTTACAGGAATCACTAGCCACCTCTATAGCCAATGCACCTAAAAGCTTTACCGGCTACTCTAAACGCATTGCCGGCCAACACAGAAAAATACAAAAACTTAACGAGCAAATTCATAAAGCACTAAACGAACAAAAAAATAGAATAAACACCCTGGCTCTTATTTCTTCCAAAAACCAAAAAGATAGACTCAATAGCTACCAGTTACGCGCCAGGTATTCTCTCGCACGCCTCTATGACAAGCAATCCAGGTCATCAGGTGCATCCAATGAATAGTCGTTTTCTGATCATTATTGCTTTAAGTATTATTAATACTAGCTGCTTTAATGCACCAAAAGTCGCTACTATAGAATCCTTGTCTGATAAACAACTGGAACTTGAGAAAGTCACTCCTCGACCAATATCAAGAGACAACGTTATTGGAAGCTATGAACAGTTCCTTAATATTGCAAAACCCGGAGCGTTACATGGAGATGCATTACGTCGTCTTGCTGATCTTAAGCTTGAATCAAGCGAGGAAAATAACATATCTGTTAATGATCAGTTAATTCTAAAAAGTCAGGATGAATTAAATTCGGCTATCAGCCTTTATAAATCCTATATAAGAAACTACCCAAATAGTCCAGGCAATGAACTTATTCTTTATCAATTATCAAAGGCCTATTCATTATCTGGTCAAACAGACAATGCACTGGATACAATGAACCAGCTGGTCAAACGCTATCCATCTTCACGCTATATGGATGAAGTTCAATTTAGAATTGCTGAAATATACTTTTCAAGCAATGACTATGTGCTTTCAGCAAGAGCCTATAAAGTCATTGTTGACAACCACAGTAAGTCTATTTTTTATGAAAAAGCACTATACAAATACGCATGGTCTTTATTTAAGCAAAATGAATATACTCATGCTGTTGATAATTTCTTAATTCTACTAAAGCAGATTAACCTCTCTAAGTATATTGAAACCGATTCTCTATCTGGCAATCTACCTCGCACTGATAAAGAGCTCATACTAGATACATTACGTGTGATTAGTATTGCTATTTCATATCAGGATGGCCATCAATCACTTGCCTCATACATATCCAGACATGATTTAAAAGATTATGAAGCTTTACTCTTCAGGCAACTTGGCGATTTATATATAAACAAAGAACGCGTACTGGATGCGGCCAATACCTATCTTGCTTTTACAAAACGTAATCCTGATAATGCTATTTCTCCTGGCTTTCATACTTCTGCAATACATGCATACGTAAAAGGTGGCTTTCCCTCACTGGTACTGAAAGCAAAAGAATCATTCGTAAATCAATATGCTATTGATGGTGATTTCTGGATTAAACAATCTCAACAGTCAAAATCATATCTAAGGCCCTTATTATCAAAGCATATTCTTGATCTTGCTCAACATCATCATGCCACCGCAAAAAAATCCAGATCTACTATTGACTATAAAATAGCCGCTGCATGGTATAGAACATACCTTAAAGACTTTTCAGCAGATAACAACGCCTCTCATATCAATTTTTTACTGGCCGAAGCTCTGTTTGACTCTCATGATTATGTAAATGCTATTAAGGAATATGAAACAACATCCTATAACTACAAAAAACATAAGCACAGTGCCGAGGCAGGCTATGCCGCTTTGCTTTCATATAAAAAACTACTTAAAAATATCATTGATCAAAAACAACGCTGGAAAATCGCCAGCCTCAATAGCGCTTTAATCTTTTCATCCACTTACCCTGCTGACAAACGTACACCCGCTGTCCTGGGCAAAACAGCTGAAGACTTTTTCAAGCTGTCTGATTATAAAAAATCAGCAGCTGTCGCTCTAAAATTAATTAATGAAAAACCTGATAATAAACTTTCTATTACTGGATATACCGTTCTTGCACATTCACAATTTGAACTTAAAAATTACCAGTCTGCTGAATTATCTTATAAAAAACTATTAAACCTGCTGGGCCCTAAATCAAAATCATATAACGAAATAAGCAATAAACTGGCTGCCTGCATTTACAAACAAGGCGAAGAGCTTAAGTCCAGTGGAAAGCTTATGCTTGCTGCCCAGCAGTTCATTCGTCTTGGCAAAACAGTTCCCTCATCATCCTTACGCTCAACGGCTGAATATGATGCAGCTACTATTTACATTCAGCAAAAGCAATGGGCAAAATCCATCAAAATACTCGAAAAATTTCGCAAGCAATATCCAAAGCAGCTCAAACTACAACAGGGTGTCACTGAGAAACTGGCTCTGGCCTATACAGAAACAGATAATCATCCAAAAGCAGCTAAAGAACTTCTCACACTATCTGCCAACTCAAAGGATGCAGGTTACATCAACGATCTGAAACTACAAGCAGCGGAACACTATCAAAAATCTAATAACGCCGATAAAGCCATTAAGATCTATATGTCAGTTACTAAAACGAATACTTTAGATTTCCCTAAGAAAATTGAACTTCAAAACATCATTGCCGGCCATTACAAATCATTAAAACACTCAAAACAGTGGCATTACTGGCTCAGCGAAATCATCAAAACCAATAAAAAAGCAGGGGCCAGGCAAACTGATTATACTAATTTACTTGCTGCCAATGCAGAACTTGTTTTATTAAAGCCAAAATTTAATTCTTACAAACGTGTAAAACTTAAAATACCACTTAAAAAGAGTCTTAAAAAGAAAAAGGCCCTGATGGCAGATGTTATTAAATCGTATGAAAATATAATTCAATATCAACTTGCCGAAACGACCACTGCTGCAACTTACGGTATAGGTGAATCATACAAGCATTTTGCTTATGCTCTGATGGATTCCCAGCGACCTAAAGGACTTTCTGCTGATGAACTCGAACAGTATGAAATTCTCCTTGAAGAACAGGCCTACCCCTTTGAGGAAAAGGCCATTGCCATACATGAAGTAAATATTAAACAAACTCAAAATGGCATTTATAATGAATGGGTCAAAAACAGTTTAAAAACTCTTGGCGAGATATTGCCTGTACGTTATGCCAAAAAAGAACGGATAGATAATCATGTCGATGTCATATATTAATAAAACATTACTGATTATTATTATCACTATCGGACTTGGTGCCTGTACCACCAGCATGCCCAATACTTCACCTGTTATGACGCCAACTGTACCTCCTCAAATAACAAAGGAGTACAAATCAGCTGTAGCAGCATTTAATACTAAAAAATATAAGCTAGCTATCAAAAACTTTTTTTCTATTCTTAAAAAACATCCTCAATCCACGCTAGCTCATACAAATTTGGGATTAATTTATTTACAGCAAAACAATCATAAACTTGCTGAAAAACATTTTTCTGAATCGCTTAAATTAACACCTGCAAACCCTATTGCCCATAACCATATGGGCATCATCTACCGTCAACAGGGTCAGTTTAATAATGCGCTTAAATCCTATAAACTAGCCATTAGCTTTAAACCTGATTATGCTAATGCTCATCTAAATCTGGCTATTTTATATGATCTTTATCTTCATAATATTTCCCTGGCCTTACAGCATTATCATCACTATCAGGCACTAACCAGTAACACTGACAAACTTGTGGCTAAATGGATAATAGACAATGAACGCAGACAAACTGCTATGTCAAATGGACAATCACAATGAATCAATCAAAATTAACTAGCCTTCTTATACTAATATTCACTGTCGTAACACCTTATACTCAGGTATTTTCTGAAGATAGAATTGAAATGCAGGGCACTGCTATTATAGGTAACCAGGAATTGCCCAAAGTACTCTATATTGTTCCATGGAAGCAATCTGAACTGCCTAATATTACAGACCAGCCTCTTGAGTCACTCATAGATGATGCACTTGCGCCAGTTGATCGTGAATCATTCAGACGACAACTAGATTATTACAATGCATTGTCGGGAACTAAGAACTAACTTTGAGAACCAGTCAGCAATATATAATTTTGATATTGCTGGACTCTCAAATTATTAATTTTTATAGATATAATTACTTAACGCGTACTTAATCATCTGCGGGAGATAAATATGTACACCAGTATTGTTAGTTTTTTTCAGGATGGGGGCACTTTTATGTACCCTATCTTACTTGTCCTTGCTATTGGACTTGCCATTGCCATAGAACGCTATATCTACTTAACTGCTTCAAAAACCAGTAATCGTCAATTACTGGCCAAGGCCATGCCATTACTCAAACAGGGTGATTTCGAACAGCTTCAACAGCTGACATCACGAAAAAAGAACGCTATTAGTCAGATGCTTAATCAGGGCCTTAGTCGCGTCAAAACCGCCAAACGACGTGATGACATTGAATCTGCAATAGAAGAAAGCATGATGGAAGTCATTCCACGACTTGAAAAGCGTACTCACTACCTGGCCATGTTTGCCAACATCGCAACGCTTTTAGGCTTGCTTGGAACAATTATTGGTCTGATTAAAGCATTTACTGCAGTGGCTCAGGTTGACCCTTCTATGAAAGCAGAAATCCTCTCTTCCAGTATTTCTGTCGCCATGAATACAACTGCTTTTGGCCTGATTGTCGCTATACCGTTAATTTTTATTTATACCGTTTTGCAGACCAAAACAACTGAAATTGTTGATAGCCTGGAAATGGCTACAGTTAAATTTGTCAACCTGATTGTTGAGCATAAACAATAAATGTCTGTTAGACGCCGCATACGTGCTCGCAAGCATCCTTCTGTCGAGCTAAACATTACAGCCTTTATGAATTTAATGGTCGTACTGGTGCCATTTCTTTTGATGACGGCTGTGTTTAGTCATATGACTATTCTGGAACTGAATCTTCCTGCAGCAGATTCAGCCACAAATGATGCCTCAAAAAAACCTGTTTTTGAGTTGATTGTTACTATTCGTGATAAAGCCATTATTTTATCTGATAACCAAGGCGGTATTATTAAAAAGATACCGGCCAAACAAACAGGTCATAATTTTGTACTACTAACCGAAACGCTCAAACTGGTTAAATCTCGTTTTCCCGAAAAGACAAATGCAACTATTTTATCTGAAGCCAATATTTCCTACGAACTTCTAGTACAGGTTATGGATGCTGTTCGCATGTATCGCACTATTCTCGATAACGAAATAATTGATGCCGAGCTCTTTCCTGATATTTCAATAGGCGACGCTCCCAGGACTTAGGAAAAGAAATCATCATGAATCAATCACGCCGCATGAAGCGTATGCAACGACACCATAAACGAGGGGAAGATAAAAATACTTCTCTTAACATGGTATCGTTAATGGATATTTTTACGATTCTTGTTTTCTTTCTTCTGGTAAGCGCTGCTAACACAGAGGCTTTACCTACACCTAAAAATATTAATCTTCCTGAATCCACGGCTGATAAAACACCTAAGGAAAATATTATTATCATGGTCAATAAGGAAGACATTCTTGTTCAGGGAATTCCTGTTGCTAAACTATCAAGCATCAACGAAAAATCAGCTACGGTTATTAAATCACTTTTATTGAGCTTACAAGAACAGGCTACTGTTCAACTCAAGAAGTCGAAAACCTCAAAATCCAGGCCTGGCGTTACCATCATGGGGGATAAGTCTATTCCCTATCATCTGTTAAAGAAAATCATGCTCACCTGTGCCACAGCGAACCTCACAAATATTTCTCTGGCGGTTAATCAAAAGGCGACTGATAAGGTTTAATGGCTATGACGCAGGCAAGCACATGGAATGAACCATTTTTACCCTGGGTAGAAAGTGAAAATGATCGTCGCTTTAAGCGAATCTTATTAGTCACTGTTATTCTGTTTTTAATTTTTGGCATGATCATCCCTCTGTTACCTGTTCCCGAACCAGAGCAAAAGGAACTAAAAGATGTCGCGCCTCGCCTTGCCAAATTAATTCTAGAAAAGAAAAAGCAACCACCGCCACCCCCACCCCTGCCAAAGACCAGAAAAAAACTGGTGAAGAAAAAAGCTGAGCCTAAAAAGAAACCCACTCAAAAACAGCAGGCTGCACGCAAGGTTGCACAAAGTACCGGGCTGGTTGCATTAAGTGATGAGCTGGCTGATTTGCGTGACACTTTTAATCTGGCTTCACTTGAAGCCAAACCTCTGAAAAAAGTAGGTCCAAAGCAAACGCAAACCACAAAGAAAAGCTCATTACTGGAGCAGAAGGCAAAACAATCGAGTGGCGGCATCAATACACAAAAACTCACCAAATCAACTACAGGTAGTCAGCTAGCTTCCAGAAATACCACAAACGTGACTAGCGATCTCGCCTCTAAAACACTTGCCAGCCGTTCTGCTGGGCGCAATCATGCTCGTGGTGAAGAAGAAATCGAACGCATATTCCAGAAAAATAAAGGTGCCATATTCGGCCTATACAACCGTGCCTTACGTAAGGACCCTGGCCTACAGGGAAAGGTTGTTCTTGAATTGACCATAGCACCTGATGGAAGCGTTATTAAATGCAGAATCATTTCAAGCGAACTCAATAACCCTAAACTTGAAAAACGGCTTATAGCACGTGTAAAACTGTTTAAATTTGCAGCCAAGGACGTCTCTCAGACAACAATTACCTACCCTGTAGACTTCCTGCCATCCTGATTTCTGTTATTATCTACACCATTATTGCGCCCTTAGCTCAGCTGGATAGAGTGCGTCCCTCCGGAGGACGAGGTCAGAGGTTCGAATCCTCTAGGGCGCGCCATTACCCATGGCTTTCCCTTTCGGATTGCCGGCCCTACGGTGGAACCTCCGGGCGTTCAACCTAAAATTGCTGGCGCAATTTCTTAACGGCTTCACCCTCTAGGGCGCGCCATTACCCATGGCTTTCCCTTTCGGATTGCCGGTCCTTTGATCTGTAATTTCTTCTATCTCTAGACTCTCTAAACAACCAGTTTTACACTTATTCTGAGCTCAACTTGAGCAAGATCATTTCATCTTAAACCAACATTACATATGCTTATGCATCTGATTTCATTACACTTTTAACTGTTATTAGCACTTCGGGATTCGACATGTCTGTGATTAATAATCTTAAATACATATTTTTCTGTTTGTTAACCCTAAACCATGCCTATGCAGCTTCACCCAATCAGGCCAGCATGCTGGCCAACACCTGTGCAGCCTGTCATGGCACTAATGGTTCCAGTCAAGGACCTGCCACCCCCAGTATTGCCGGGATCTCCCATGATTATTTTATTGATGCCATGACGGCCTTTAAAGAAGATGACCGCCCTGCCACGGTAATGAACCGTATAGCTAAAGGCTATACAGAAGATCAGATTAAATTGATGGCCAGTTTTTTCTCAAATCAGAAAATGAACCCTACCAGCCAAAATTTTAACTCTGCCATGGTAAAAGCAGGAAAAGACTTACACGATACTCATTGCGAAAAATGTCATGCGAAAGGCGGCACTGTTTCCGAGGATGATTCGGGTATTCTTTCAGGTCAGAAAACACCCTATCTTCGCTATACCATTACCGACATTCTTAATGAAGATCGCCAGGTTTCCAGAAAAATGTTCAAACGATTACGTAATATTCATCAACAAACCGGCCAGAAGGGCATTGAGCAATTACTTCATTATTACGCCAGTCAGAAATAGGAAAACACTATGACAAAACAATCACGTAGACTTTTCCTTAAACTCTCACTCGCCACCGCTAGTAGCAGTTTACTTTATGCACCGTTTATTCATGCTTCTACCAGTAAGCATGTTGTTATTGTTGGTGGCGGCATTGGCGGCTCAACAGCTGCCAAATACTTACGCCTGATGGATAGTAATATCAAGGTCACTTTAATTGAACCTAAAAAACATTACACTACCTGTTTTATGAGTAACGAATTTCTTGGTGGTGAACGTGACTTCAAAACCCTGGAATTTGCATATAGCGGTTTACAGAAACATGGTGTATCCATTATTCATGACAGAGTTATTTCTATCGATACAATAAAACAGACTGTCAAACTTTCTTCAAATAAATCACTAAACTATGATCGTTGTATTGTTTCGCCAGGTATCGACTTCAAATGGGATGTGATTGAAGGCTATGATGAAACTATTGCACAGAGTATTCCCCATGCCTATCAGGCTGGACAACAGACTTTAACACTGAAAAAACAACTTGAATCTATGCGTAATGGAGGGACAGTTGTTATTGCGCCGCCTGCTAACCCCTTTCGTTGCCCACCAGCGCCCTATGAACGTGCTTCACAAATTGCACATTATTTAAAAACACACAAACCCAAATCAAAAATTATTATTCTGGATGACAAAGAAAAATTCTCTAAACAGAAATTATTCGAGGCTGGCTGGAAACGCCATTATGGCTATGGCACTGATAATTCCATGATTGACTGGGTTAGTGTTTCTAACGGTGGTCATATAGAAAGTCTGGATGCAAAAAACAGAACTATTTCCGCTCAGGCTCAGGACTTCAAGGCAGATGTAATTAATATTATTCCACCACAAAAAGCGGGCAAACTGGCATTCGCAACAGGACTTACAGATAACTCTGGCTGGTGTCCGGTTGATCATAAAACCTTTGAATCTACTCTTCATAAAAATATCCACGTCATTGGCGACAGCACAATCGCTTCACCACTGCCTAAATCAGGATATGCCGCTAACTCAGAAGCAAAAGTCTGTGCGGCTGCTATTGTGTCCTTATTTAACGACCGGGATGTATTACAGCCCTCTTTAATTAACACATGCTATAGTCTGATTGCACCCGATGATGCTATTTCAGTTGCCATGGTTTATGGCTATGATCAGGGTAAAATTATTAAAATCAAAGGCGCCGGCGGGCTAACACCAATGGATGCAGCAGATCATATGCGTAAGCGTGAAGCTGACTATGCACATTCCTGGTTTAATAACATGACTCATGATATTTTTAGTTAAACTTCTATAAACCCATGAAAAAACAATTTATTTTAATCAGTTTATTATTACTGATCTCCAATACTCTTCATGCACTGGAACCCCCTGATCTTGATAATGGTGAGGAAATTAATGAAACCTGTGCCGGTTGTCATGGTGAGTATGCCGAAGGTGGCAAAGATGGCGAATACCCTCGACTGGCAGGTTTGTCTGCCGATTATATTGTTAACCAGTTGCGCCTGTTTCGTGATCAAAAGCGGCCTAACATTCCCATGCTTGAATATCTAAATAAGGGGCAGCTACCTGACCAGGAAAAAATTGATGTCGCCGCCTATTTGCAATCAATACAGTTAATAAAAAAGCTGCCCCCCCTTATAGAGGACGAAGAATTTGATGCCTATGAGCGAATGATGCTGACTAAACGCTTTTTGAATATTGCAAAACTGGATGGTGACACTAAAAAGGGTAAAAAACTTTATAAACGGGAATGCAAATCCTGTCATGGCAAAAATGGCGAGGGCAATATTGAAAAAAGTATTCCAATGCTAGCAGGTCAGTATACAAAATACCT
>JAPHQX010000030.1 GCA_026196035.1 Gammaproteobacteria bacterium | reverse complement strand
TATTAATATTGCCAACCAATGAAGCTGGAGTTTCTGCCTATGCGCCATATGCCGCTGCACTTTTTACGCTTTCATCACTAATAGCTTTATTTATATCATGGCTGAATATACCGGGAGATATTGAGAGCCTTATTTATTATGAGTATCTTTTCTGGGGTGGTGGCCATCTTCTGCAGTTTAGTCATACCTGTCTGTTATTATTTTCCTGGTTACTTTTATCCCAGTATTGTGGTGGCAAACTGGCATTCAGTAATAACACAGTTAAATGGCTGTTTATTATTCTTTTATTACCACTGATTTATGCTGCCTATATATACCTTGTATATGATGTATTTTCACCCGAGCACCGAACAGAGTTTACGGCATTAATGAAATATGGCGGTTTGGTGTCTATTCCTTTAGGTTTTGTCGTTTTCTGGAGTTTTTTGAAATCAGAATATAAAAAGACTATTGATATTGCGGCTGCTAAGGCCGCTCTTATCTGTTCATTTGTTCTGTTTTTGGCGGGTGGTGTTATAGGCTTTATGATTCAGGGTGTAAATGTCGTTATCCCCGCTCATTATCATGGATCTATTGTTGGTGTGACGCTAGCATTTATGGGTGTCGCTTATTATTTACTACCTCAGATGGGATATAGAGAGCCTAATTGGGGCATTGCACGAGTACAGCCCTACATTTATGGTGGTGGCCAGTTAGTACAAATTATTGGTTGGACGATTGCTGGCATGAATGGTGTGCAGAGAAAATCTGCAGGCGCAGCACAGGGGCTTGATTCCTTACCTGAGATTGCAAATATCGCAATGAAGGTAGCAAGTGCGGGTGGCGGTATATCAATAATTGGTGGTTTTTTGTTCTGGATTGTGATGATTCGTAGTATGTGGGTAAGTAATAAATAATGCGCACTTATTCGCTGGCTTTATCCTAAGCCAGATTATAATTGAAATAGTTTTGCGATAGCTTTTGTTTTTTATACCCAGGTTAGTATCGCAATAATAATTAATCCCAGTGTTATCGCATGGAATAATAGCCTACCCTGCATAAATTCATTGGCATGAGACATGTCAAATTTACCGCCTCGAACCATAGATACGCCACCTGCCATAAGCATGGCAATGGTGCCAAGAAAAGCCACTACTATAAAAAACATAATAGCATTCATCATGCTACCCTCCTTTGTAACATACAAATGTATGTTTATTTATTAGTTATAATGACTATTGTTCATGAGTCAATAAGAATAATTCTATGAAAAAAGGCTAATTATTAGTTTTAATAATCAGCCTTTGTATTTGACCTGTATCTATAAGTTAATTTTATAAAACAAAATACTCTCTAAGTAAGATGCGCGCGTAGTGATCGATTAATAAAAATGCAAATAAAGCACTTAGATAGAAGATTGAATAAGCAAAAGTTTTCATGGCATGTGCATCACTATCGCCTGTTCTATACAGCTTAAAGGCATGATAAATAAAGCCTATACCCAGGGCAACTGCGCCCGCAAGATATACAAGGCCAGTCATTTTTATGACAAAAGGCATCAGGGTAACGGCAACCAGCATTAATGTATAAAGTAGAATATGGACTTTTGTAAAGGCAATGCCATGAGTAACAGGCAGCATGGGTAGTCCTGCTCTTGCATATTCATCTTTACGTTTAATGGCTAGTGCCCAGAAATGTGGTGGTGTCCAGATAAAAATTATTAAAAATAATAAAAGCGCTTCTGTATTTACTTCACCTGTCATTGCTGCCCAGCCGAGCACAGGAGGCGCAGCACCTGCAGCACCACCAAGAACAATATTCTGTGGAGTACTACGTTTGAGAAACATGGTGTAAATAATGGCATAGCCTACTAGTGATGTTAATGTTAGTAAGGCTGTTAGCATGTTGACCTGTGTGACAAGAATAATCATTGATATTACGCCAAGAGAAATAGCGAAAGTGAGTGCAGACGCACTGGACATGTTGCCCTGAGGTAAAGGTCTATTTCTGGTTCGGTCCATGACTATATCAATACGTTGATCAACCCAGTGATTAATAGCAGCGCCCGAAGCTGACGCCAGAGCAATACCAATTGTGGAGTATAAAAATAAATCAATGGGTAAGCGGCCTGGAGTTGAAAGTAGCATGCCAACAATGGCTGTGAATACAATCAGTAAAACAACTTTAGGTTTGCATAATTCATAATATTTATTAAATGGTATATTTGATATGTAAAGTGCTATTTCAGTCATGATTTTAGTCTGTGTTAAGTTTAGTTAATATGTTGTTTAACCAATTTTTGATACTTTTAATAATCGTCTTATATCTTTTAGTATTTTATTCGCGTCGGCATCTTTGGGGTAAGCCATCATATAATTACCTAAAGGGTCAACTACGAAGATTCCATCTTCTGTAGGTTCTCCTGCAATCGAAAATCCTGAGATTAGATATTGGTAATTATCATCAGTGGGTATGATGGTTTCCATTCCTGAATAATCAGGCAGTAGTGAATTAAAAGATTGTATGTTTAAAGTATCAGTTAGTAAAAATACTCTATTGATGCGCGTTCTTTCTTCACCAAGTGCTTTTCTTATCTGGCGCATCTTATACAAATTATCCTGACAGCTTTTCTGGCATGATGACTGACCAATTGAAATAAGAATCCACTTCCCTCTCATTTCGGATAGCTTGAAGTCTGTGTTGTTTAGTTTTTTAAGTGGTATGTCATTTACCTGGCGCGCGGGTGTAATAATGGTTCCGTAGTTTGTCTGGTTAGATATTTTGCTAAGGTCAGCGAAATAATAAAAATATATGGCAGCAACATAAGGCAGGCCAAAAAGAATAATCATTATCCATAATGTGGTACGGCTTTTTTTAGGGTTGTTCTGGTTATCAGGATTATTTAATGTCTTTTCAATTGTCATCGTCTTTTCTTTTCTTAATATTAAGACCTAAATAGGTTATTAGAACAATGGCTGCAAATACAAACCACTGAACTGCGTAGCCAATGTGCATACTCATTTTCGAGTCATATTTAGGCCATTCGCGTATATAACCAAAATCGTCATCTTTATTAAGTAAAATGACGACAGGTAATACATTATATTTTGTTCGTTCTGTATATTTATCTAAATCATAATAAAGCCAGACTCTGGCTTCACTATCAAGCTCACCCAGTATAAGAGGTGGTTTTGATTTATGTGGTGCGATTATACCATGAATGGTTATTTTTTCTTCTGGCGTTTCAATTATCGGTAAGTTGTTTCTATCCCTGCCAACGGGTACCCAGCCCCTGTTAATCATTATGACACTGTGATCATCTTCTAAAATAAAGGGAGTTAATACATGGTATCCAGCCTTACCTGAGTGCACAACATTGTCTATCAGGATTTCATGATTTTTGTTATAACGGCCAAATGCTGTTACTTTTAAAAAGATGTTCTGTTTAATCTCAGGCATATCGCGGCTAAGTTCAAATGGTGCCTGTTTTGCCCTGGATTCGATTTTCAGCTGTAATTGCTGTTTTTCCAGGGCTCGATTTGTTTGCCATATACCAAGGCTTGCAAAAGCTGTCACGGCTATTATGGTGAGTACTGTACCCAGCAATGAGAATCTGAAATAAAAGTGTTTAATTGACATCAAAGTTCTAGTGTAAAAGTTTTAAATCTGTAAACCATGTGCATCTTTATATATAATTATCATACATTCATGTTCGAGTATTTGTAATGATTAAAACACTTATTGTGATTAATTTTATCCTGATTCTTATTAGTCTATTTTCAGGGGTCATATTTCTTGCTAAAGATGATGGTAAATCGAATCGTGTGGCGACATCCTTAACAGTACGAATTATATTGTCTGTCACACTATTTATACTTGTCTTTGCAGGTTATTACATGGGTGAAATAAAGCCTCATGGTTTAAACGGTTAAATTTATTTTCAGAAATAAAAAAGGCGCCCCATATTATAATGGGGCGCCTTTTTTTATATCTGTTATAGCCAGTATACAAACAGATAAAGACCTAACCAGACAACATCAACAAAATGCCAGTACCATGCTACGCCTTCAAATGCGAAATGGTTTTCTTCTGTAAAGTGACCTTTCATGCTGCGCGCACAAATAACCATCAGCATTATTGTACCCAGGGTAACGTGAAAACCGTGGAACCCGGTTAGCATGTAAAAAGTTGAGCCATAAATACCAGAATTAAGCGTTAAGCCCAGTTCGGTATAGGCGTGATAATATTCATAAGCCTGTAATGCGAAGAAGATCATACCCAGTGCAATGGTGGCTATAAGACCCCAGACTAACTGAGCTCTGTTATCTTTTTTGAGGCCCCAGTGTGCCCAGGTGACAGTAACACCAGAAGATAACAGAATAATAGTGTTATACGCTGGGATTCCGCCTGCGCCCATAGGCTCAATCAGTTGGGTATAGTTGGTCACATCAGGCAGGTTTACTAATGGCCATGTGTAAGTGAAGCCTTCCCACAGGATGTTAGAAACACCTAGCTGGCCTTCACCACCTAACCAGGGCAAGGAAATATTTCTAAAATAATACAGGCAGCCAAAGAAAGTGGCAAAGAAAGAAACTTCAGAGGTAATAAACCAGAACATGCCCTGCCTGAATGAGCGGTCAACGTCCTGATTGTATTTATTAGTTAGACTTTCATCTATGACATCACCAAACCAGCCAAAGAACAGATATATGATGACCAGTAAGCCAATGCCTGTACTAACAGGGCCAGCACTTACGCCATTCATCCATAGTGCAAAGCCAAGGACTAAAAAGAACAGGCCGACAACGGCTACAGCAGGCCAGCGGCTAGGTTCCGGTATAAAATAATTCTGTTCAGCAGTGCTCATTAATCCCCCTAATTTTCAGGTGTTAGATATTATTATTTGGTGTTTTACTAATTACAAAAGTGTGTAATTCAGGCATATCACCATTTTGTTTTAATTTGCTTCTGTCTGTATCCATAAAAGTATAAGACAGGGTTATTGTTCTATATTCTTTGGGTAAGGTAGGGTCTATGACAAAACGTAATGCCATCTCTTTGCCTTCACCCGGTTCAAGTTTTTGTTGTTTAAAACAGAAACATTCAGTTTTGTTAAAGTGATTTGTGGCCTGCCATGGAGTTATGCCGGGAATCGCCTGAGCAATGATCGCATGGTTAGCATTATTTTTAACGAAGTAAGTGACCTCTTTTATTTCGCCAGGGTGAACGTCAACCTTCTTAATGGTAGGACGAAATTCCCAGGGTAGATCTGCATTATTAGTAGCATCAAATTCAACAGTCACAATTCTGTTGTAATCAACTCGACTGGTGAGTGCCGTTTCATCCTGAATACGTCCTGTAGTGCTTCCATTTAAACCGGTTACCGAACAAAGCAAATCATAGAGTGGCACCATGGCAAAACCAAATCCAAACATTCCTATAACAATCAGAAACATCAGCCGAACTGTTTTTGCATTCTGTTGCTTACTGGTATGTTGTGGATTTTGATTCATTAAGGTGCAACCATGTCCTTCAAATAAAAGAATGGCATTATGCCAACGATAAGCGCAATCACACCTAAAACAATAGCGGTCCAGAGGTTGGCTGACGTATTGTTTTTAACTTCTACATTTTCGTTTTCAGTCATCGTTAAATTCTCTTAAATCATGCCCCGATCATTTGATCGGGGCTTAATACAATTACTTGATTTGTGGTGGTGTTGTAAAGCTATGGAACGGTGGTGGAGATGGTAATGTCCATTCCAGGCCTGGCGTTCCAATTTGTGCTCCTTCCCATGGTTTATCAGCCGCTTTTTCACCGCCCTTCACTGTCTTGATAATGATATACAGGAACAGTAAATGGGATAAACCAAACAGGAAGCCGCCAATACTGGAGATCTGATTGAATTCGATGTATTGAATATTGTAATCAACAATACGACGAGGCATGCCAGCCAGACCTGAGAAATGTTGTGGGAAGAATGTCAGGTTAAATGACAGGGTTGTCCACCAGAAGAAAATCTTACCCTGCTTCTCGTTATACATGTGTCCTGTCCATTTCGGTAACCAGTAGAATACACCAGCATAAAGACCAAATACCGCACCAGGAATCAATGCATAATGGAAATGAGCCACAACGAAGTATGAATCATGATATTGCAAATCGGCGGGTACAACAGCCAGCATAACGCCGGTTACACCTGCAAATGCAAACATCAGAATTATGGCTATGCCAAACAGCATCGGTGTTTCAAATGTTAATGACCCACGCCACATAGTGAATATGAAATTAAACAACATCAAACCAATCGGAATTGAAATCAGAATGGTTCCAATCATAAAGTAAGTGGTTGCACCCAGTGACATACCAATGGTGTACTGATGATGTGCCCATACAACCAGACCTAATGCAAACAGGAAGCCCATGAAGAAAACCAGTGGCTTGTAACCAAACAGTGGTTTGCGTGAGAAGGTTGGAATAACCAGACCCAGTACGCCAATGGAAGGCAGTAATAATACATAAACTTCAGGATGGCCAAAGAACCAGAATAAATGCTGGAACAAGACAGGATCACCACCACCAGCTGCATCGAAGAAACTGGTACCAAAGTGACGATCAAACAACAGCATGGTGACACCGCCAGCCAGTACAGGCATAACGATGATCAGCAGCAGGCCGGTAAATAACCACGCCCAGACGAACAATGGCATTTTCATGAATGGCATGCCAGGTGCTCGCATATTCAGAATCGTGGTTACGATATTTATCGAAGCCATGATGGATGAAATACCCAGTAAATGTACTGAGAAGATCAGCAGATCCATACCCATACCGGTTTGTACTGATAAAGGTGGGTATAAGGTCCAGCCAGTATTAATCGGTACACCTGTTCCAGGAATAAACTGAACCAGTAGAGATGAAAGTAGCAATATGGCTGCTGCGGGTAATAACCAGAAACTCATATTGTTCATGCGAGGCAAAGCCATATCCGGTGCACCAATCATCATGGGTATCATCCAGTTGGCCATGCCGGCTGCTGCAGGCATAACCATGCCGAATATCATGATTAAAGCGTGATCGGTAAGCAGGTTGTTATAGAGGTCCGGATTAACAATCTGTATTCCGGGCATAAATAGTTCTGCTCGGATAATCATTGCCATTCCGCCACCGATAAATAGCATGACCAGTGCAAAGATCAGGTACATGGTACCTATATCTTTATGGTTAGTGCTGTACAACCAACGTTTGAAACCTGCTGGAGGTCCATCGTGGTGGTGATCTTCGTGAATCACTGCGCTCATTCTTCAGCTCTCCAATTTATAATTATTTACGTGCTGACTTAATGTCAGAAGGTTGAACGACATCGCCGGTGTTGTTACCCCAGGCATTACGCTCATAGGTAATTAATGCGGCAAGTTCCAGATCATTCAGTGCGCCAGCCCAGGCCGCCATAACAGGATTTTTACTACTGCCGTTCATAACGATATCCATATGACCTGCGACAGGTCCGGTGGCAATCTTGCCGCCTTTAAGAGCCGGGAATACACCAGGAACACCTTCACCGGTCACCTGATGACAGGCAATACAGTTGGTGTTGTAGACTTTCTCACCTCTTGACATTAACTCATCCATTGTCCAGGTTTTATCAGAAGCCGCTTCAGCTGATGCTGCAGCCATGGCTGATTTTTTCTCTGCCATCCATGCGTTGTATTTATCTTCGCTGACCGCTTCAACAACGATAGGCATGAAGGCATGGCCTGTACCGCAAATTTCAGCACACTGACCACGGTAGGTGCCTTCTTTTTCAATTTTGGTCCAGGTTTCATTGATATAGCCGGGAATAGAGTCCTTCTTATATACAATTTGAGGTACCCACCAGGCATGTAATACATCACTGGCTGTATGTAGAAAACGAATACGTTTGTTAACAGGAAGTACTAATGGATTATCAACCGCTCTAAGGTAGTTATCACCGGCTTCTTCTTTTGAAAGCATGTTACTGACAATGCGAACATCATCATCCATGTATTCATAAGTCCATTTCCATTGTGAGCCGGTCACTTTTACGGTGACATCGTTCTTCTGAGAATAATCTTCAATTTGCTTCAGTGCATCAGTAGCGGAACCTGCGATTGTCAGGTCGATACCCAGCACAATGACCGGTACCAGAATCCAGGACCAGGTACCAAAGGCCCCTTTGTGGAAATTCTGATCAGCTTCACTGCCATTTGACTTACGAAATTTGAGAATCGTGTAAGTCACAATACCAATCACAATTACCATGATGATCGTAGCGATCTTGGTGGTTAACATATGCAGGTCATATATTTGAGAAGTGAGAGGTGCAACAGGTTCTGGGAGATTGAATACGTAATCTGCGTATGCAGGACTGGCAATAAGAGTCAGCAAAAATGCTGATAATGTTGCCAGGAAAGACTTTGACTTAGACATGCTCTAAATCCATCCCCTTATTTTTTATTTTTAAAATATAACGATATTGCCTGAATCTATTTCAGATACTCAGCGATCGGGCATCACATTATTGTGAGTGCCTGCAAAAACCCTCTATTCCTGGCTCAGCTTCCTTTAGATATTTTCTATTATTCCTGTTTGCATAACTTGATTTGACATAAGTCATATCAAGGAGCAAGAAAGTATGGTTTTGCTGGACGTGAATGCTACCCCATGAGTTAAATTGCTGCAATCAACTTTGGTGAATTTTTTCAATAAATTCAGATAATTAAGTATATTATTAAAGGCTGAATTACTTATTATCGATTAAAAATTGTGGAAATTCTTATTTGGCCGTAAAAAAATACAATTTCGATTAAAATAAAAGTTTTTTATTTTAATGAACGTTATTTGATAATTTAATGTCCTAAGCACGTATAATTCGCGAAAATTTAACAAAAAAGAAAACAATATGACCAATCATAAATCATTAAATTTTATTATTGCCGGTGCACTGGCGCTGATTATTGGCCTCTGGTTTGGGCTAAGTTCAGATATATACAAAACAGAAAATTCAAAAATGCCACCTGCGATTTCGGGTGTTATTTTGCCCGTAGCCAAAAATATTAGTGATTTTTCATTACAGGATCATAATCGACAGATATATAGCAAGCAGAATCTTAAAGGAAAATGGAGTGTGTTATTCCTCGGCTATGCTCAATGTCCTGATGTTTGCCCTGCTACTCTGAGTATAATGAAACAGGTTGTTAGATTATTGGCCGAGCAAGGTGAAACAATACCTGAAACAGTTTTTGTTTCCGTCGATCCTGATCGTGATACAGCAGAAATACTGGCCGAGTATGTGAGCTACTTTAATTCGGCTTTTATTGGTGTTACAGGAGAACACAATCAGCTTAAAAAACTGGCAATAGGATTAAGTGTTTTTTATCAGAAATCGGCGGGTATGAGTGGCGACATCAATGCTGATGATTATTTAATGGATCACAGTGCGGCATTAATGTTGATTAATCCCGAGGGGAGTTTGCAGGCATTTTTGACAGCGCCACATGATGCTAAAAAAATTGCCGAGAGCATTGTAAAGACAAAAGAATTTTATAATCAAAATTTAGCTAACTAGAGTTCAGCAATACCGTTTTTCAGATCGGTTAGAAATAGCTCAATGGAATCTATAAAATCCTGATCAGGTTTAGATGTATTAATGGTGCAGTGCAACACAATGCCCTGCTCTTCTTTTGTGATAGTAAATGTAAGTGCGTTGGGGCAGTTGAGTAATGAAATCCGAATGCCTTTTTTTATAATTTCACGCTGAACATTAAATAAACCCCAGTCACAATATATTTCACACTTATCTTCATGGCTATTAATAATGCTGGTAATAAAGTCACAGTACTGATGCAGGTTATCAAGACGTAAATTTTGCTGAATAAAATGGGCATTCAGATTTTTATGAAGTGTTTGATAAAACTCCATGTTTGACCCTTTAGTAAAACAGGATGATCAGGATTTAGAAAAAATCTGAAATGGCGGCCATCCATGGCAGTTGTTCTATTTGCTTAAGGTAGATCATCCAGCGGGGAATCATCCTTAGCCATTTCAAGAAAATCCTGTTTGCAGATATTCATTACCACCAGTGCACTACTGGCAACATAGATGGATGAGTATGTGCCGATAAATACACCGACAATGAGTGCAAAGGCAAAACCATGAATCACTTCACCACCAAGGAAAAACAAGGCAAGTAGTACCAGTAAAGTAGTTAAAGAAGTCATCAGGGTACGTGCCAGAGTGCCATTAATAGACAGATTTAAAATACTTAAAGGTGTTCCTTTACGTTGAGTTCTGAAGGTTTCACGGATACGGTCAAGAACAACCACAGTATCATTTAATGAGTAACCGATTACAGCAAGTAAGGCCGCCAGTACGGTCAGATCAAATTCCATTTGAGTAATAGAGAACACGCCAATGGTGATGATTACATCATGTATCAAGGCCAGTATGGCGCCGACTGATGATTTAAACTGGAATCGAAAACTGACGTAAATCAGAATGCCAAACAGGGCAATTAGCATGGCCATACCACCCTGCTCTCTTAACTCTTCACCGACCTGAGGACCAACAAACTCAATACGACGCATTTCAACGGTTTGTTCGCTTATTGACTGAAGAACTTTTAACACATGAGATGATATTTCAGCCTGATTCGCACCTTGTTGGGGTGCAAGACGTACCAGAATATCTTTTGATGTGCCAAAGTGCTGGGCCTGAGCATCTTTGAAGCCTTCTTTTTCCAGTGCACTGCGCACGGGTTTCAGTTCCACTGCTTCAGAATAGCCCGCTTCGATTAAATAGCCGCCAGTAAAGTCGATGCCATAATTCAGGCCTCGAGTCATCATGCTGGTGATCGAAAGAGCAATCAGTAGTAAAGAAAGTCCCAGGGCAAATTTGCGTTTACCCATGAAATCAAATTCTAATTTGGTTTTAAATATTTGCATATCCCTGTCACCTTATATTGAAAGTTTTGACACGTTACGACCGCCGTATGTCAAATTAACCAGAGCACGTGTGCCCATGATCGCGGTAAACATGGAAGTTAAAATACCAATGGATAAGGTTATAGCAAAACCCTTAATTGGACCGGTACCAAAACTGAATAATACAACTGCGGCTATTAGCGTAGTGACATTCGCATCTGCAATGGTGCTAAAAGCTTTTGCATAACCGGAATGGATACTGGCCTGTGGTGAATTTCCATTACGAATTTCTTCACGAATACGTTCAAAAATCAGAACGTTAGCATCAACAGCCATACCCACGGTTAATACAATACCGGCAATACCGGGTAAAGTCAGCGTCGCCTGTATAAGTGAAAGTATGGCGACAATAATGACCAGATTAGCCGTCAGTGCGATATTGGCAAAGATTCCGAAGGTTTTGTAATAAACCATCATGAAAATCAATACGAATACAAAGCCGATCACAACTGATGTAAAGCCTTTTTCAATGTTGTCCTTACCCAGGCTAGGACCGACTGTACGTTCTTCTACGATTTCAACGGGTGCTCTTAATGCGCCAGCGCGTAACAATAGTGCAAGGTCACGTGCTTCGCCTGAACCTAAACCGGTAATCTGAAAATTTTTGCTGAACTGACCCTGTATGGTTGCGATATTAATGACTTCTTCAGTTCGTGTACGAACCTTAATTTCATTACCATCAACCATTTTAGTTTCAATTTTATTTTCAATGAAAACAACAGCCATGGGTTTTTTAAGATTTTCGCGGGTGGTTTCACCCATTTTTTTCGCGCCCTTGCCATCGAGTCTTACAGATACAGCGGGAGAGCCAGTTTGTGAATCAATGGTTGATGCGGCATCGTTGATCTGGTCACCGGTTACAATAACTCGACGTTTAAGCAATACCGGGTCACCATTGCGTTCATGATACAACTTGGCATTTAAAGGAACACGTCCGGTTTCTTTTGCTTCACGCCAGTCGTTAAGTGTACCTTCAGTTAATCTGAATTCCAGAGTGGCTGTTGCACCGAGAATTTCTTTTGCACGAGCTGTGTCCTGCACACCGGGTAATTGCACAACAATTCGCGAATCGCCCTGTTGTTGAATAACCGGTTCAGCAACACCCAGTTCGTTGACGCGATTACGTAATGTAGTAACATTTTGCTGAATAGCAGAACGTTTTTCGTTACGAATAGCCACTTCAGTTAACTTTGCAGTAACGGTCATGGCTTCTTCGTCCGTGATGTAATCAAGATCTTTGAATTCGCGTTTTAATGCAGACTGGCCTTTGTCCATATTGTCTGCATCACGGAATTTAATGTTAATGCCATTGCTATTACGAGTAATACCCAGGTAACGAATTTTTTCGCTACGTAAGTGACTACGCATATCAGACATTAAAATATTTTCCAGGCGTTTGATGGCCGAATCCATGTCAACTTCCATCAGGAAGTGAACACCGCCACGTAAATCAAGACCCAGGTACATAGGGGCGGCACCCAGGCTTTGTAACCAGCCGGGTGTGGCTGGCGCAAGATTCAGAGCAATCGTATAGTTACGGTTGTTTTTAAATAGCTCTAATGCCTTGATGCGATCAACAGCGGCTAACTGGTCATCAGCGGAAGCTAAACGAATGAGGACTTTTCCATCGTTATGCTCCAGAGTTTTATAACTGATGGATGATTGCTTGAGCAAATCTGTAATACGATCTTTTGTCGCATCATCAATGCCAGTCGTGCGTTTGGTAATTAATACTGAAGGGTCTTCGCCATACAGATTAGGCAGCGCAAAAATGCTGCCAAACAGTATGAGTAATACCAGTAACAGGTATTTCCATAGTGGATATTGGTTCATCATAATTAGGGCTCTTTATTCCGCTTTCATTTCCTTGATGGTTCCTTTTGGCATCAATGCGCCAACGGAATGCTTTTGAACATTGATCACAGTGTCAGGTGAGATTTCAATGGATACGAAATTCTCGTGAACGGCTGTGATTTTGCCCAGAATGCCACCCTGTGTAACCACTTCATCACCTTTGCTCAGGGCTTCGGTCATGGCTTTGTGTTCTTTTGCACGTTTGCTTTGTGGACGGATCAGGAAGAAATAGAATAAAAAGATCAGACCGATTGGAAATAAAAGGGCTGTAATCGGGTCACCCTGTTGTGCGGCTGGTGCGGCTTCTGCCAGTGCGTCGGAAATGAAAAAGCTCATGTTGTACCCCTATTTGTGTTCTATTATTCTGTTATTAGTCAGGCCAGTATTCGTCATCTGCGACCTTAAAGTGGGGCGTATTATGCCACACCCCGTTTCGCGTAGAAATCTTTTACATACTCATCGAAGCGGTCTTCTTCAATCGCCTGGCGTATTTCTTTCATTAATTGCTGATAATAATGAAGATTATGGATGGTATTCAGTCTTGAGCTGAGGATTTCCTTGCACTTGTCCAGATGGCGTAAATAAGCCCGGCTGTAGTTGCGGCAGGTATAGCACTGACAGTTTTCATCCACCGGGCGCGTATCATTCTGGTATTTGCTGTTGCGAATCTTCAGAATACCGGTTGAGGTATAGAGAAAACCGGTGCGTGCATTGCGAGTCGGCATTACACAGTCAAACATGTCCACGCCACGGCGTACCGACTCTATTATATCTTCAGGTGTTCCAACGCCCATTAAATAGCGTGGTCTATCCATGGGTAATAAAGGTGTGGTGCATTCAAGGACTTTATTACGTTCATCTTCTGGTTCACCTACTGATAATCCGCCAATGGCATAACCATCAAAACCGATATCGACAAGACCCTCTGCAGACTGTTTCCTTAATTCCGGATACATGCCGCCCTGCACAATGGCAAACAACGCTGAGGGGTTATCATCGTGGGCGTCCTTACTGCGTTTGGCCCAGCGTAGAGAGAGTTCCATGGAGTCCCTGGCTTCTGTTTCTGTGGCAGGATATGGCGTGCATTCATCAAAAATCATCACGATATCTGAGCCCAGGTCTTTTTGAACCTGCATGGATTTTTCCGGAGTGAGCATCACCTTGTCGCCATCGATGGGCGAATTGAAGCTGACCCCCTCCTCTGTGATTTTGCGAAGCTTGGCCAGGCTGAATACCTGAAAGCCACCTGAGTCAGTGAGAATGGGTTTATCCCAGTGCATGAAATCATGCAGATCACCGTGGAGTTTGATAATCTCAGTGCCGGGACGAAGCATTAAATGAAAGGTATTACCGAGAATAATTTCGGCACCAATCTCTTTCAGTTCTTCCGGTGTCATGGCTTTTACAGTGCCGTAGGTACCGACAGGCATAAAGGCCGGCGTTTCGATAGTGCCTCGGGGAAAACTGAGTCTACCTCTTCTCGGGCCTTTTTCACCTGATAATAATTCAAATTGCATCAATGACATACGGATATTACTTAATGTTAATTGTATCTATAGTGCGGGATGATAAATTCAGTAAAAACCAGTTAATCAGCCGTGTTTTTTTCTATAAACATGGCGTCACCATAACTGAAAAAACGATACCTGGAATCCACCGCGTGTTTATAGGCCGCCATTATAGAGTCATAACCGGCAAAAGCCGATACCAGCATCAATAAAGTGGACTGGGGTAAATGAAAGTTGGTAATCAGGGCATCAACGACCTTAAATTCATAACCCGGGTAAATGAAGATGTCCGTATCCCCTTTATAGCTGCCTAACTGACCAGACCTGGCAGCCGATTCAAGGCTTCTGACTGCGGTAGTGCCCACCGCAATCACACGACCGCCCTTTTCATGGGTGTGATTAATTTGCTCAACAACACTGTCGTCGACATCAATGTATTCAGCATGCATGTGGTGATCGGTAATATTCTCGCAGCGAACCGGCTGAAAAGTGCCTGCGCCGACATGTAAAGTCACATAAGCAAAGTTAACACCTTTCGCTTTAATGGCAGCAAGTAAGGCATCATCAAAATGCAGACCGGCTGTAGGTGCCGCCACGGCCCCTGGATGTTGGGCATAGACAGTCTGATAGCGTTGCTGATCGCTTTGCTCATCGGCACGTTCTATATAAGGTGGTAATGGCATGTGGCCATGTTGTTCAAGCAGGTCAATGACGTTTGTATCAGATGCAAACTTCAGTTCAAATAATTCACCCTGTCGTCCCAGCATTTCAGCTTGCAACTCAGCTTCCAGAATGAGTTTGCTACCGGCTTTAGGTGATTTACTGGAACGTACATGAGCAAGAACACGGTGCTCATCTAAAACACGTTCTACCAGTACTTCAACTTTGCCACCAGTTTGTTTCTGGCCATGTAAACGTGCGGGTATGACTTTAGTATTATTAAACACCAGCAGATCGCCTGGATTGACCAGGTTGATAACATCAGAAAATTTATAATCGTGAAAATCCTGCCCTGAAACATGTAATAAGCGACTGGCCGTTCGTTCAGTGAGAGGATACTGTGCAATAAGATCTTCGGGTAAAGTATAGTCAAAATCACTGGTTTTCATGGCGCGTGATATTAACACATTTCCAGTTTCGAGATGGTTTGCAGTGTAATGATATATTGCTTATATCAAAGATTATTTAATAGCTTGAATATGTTATCTGAATAACGATAAGGTGAAAGAAGGGTTACTGATAACTAGAGGCTTTGGGCATATGATAATGCGCCATATAAACCGGTTTTCTCCTGGCATATTAGCTTGATGGTTATTTTTTCCATATTAGATGACATGAGTCCCTTGTTTCTGAAAGCATCAATAAAACGTGGTCCCAATAGTTTGTTTTTTATTTTAGGCGCTATACCCCCGGCAATATAAACTTCACCAATCGGGTAATAATGTAAGGCAATATTACTTGCGGCAGACCCGTAAATATCAATAAAACAGTCCAGCGTTTTCTGACAAAGTTCATCACGATCAGTCAGTGCATAATCGCTAATAACACTGGCAGGATCTGATTGCGTCATGGCTTCGTTTACGGTTAATGATTCTGTGATGCCTTTTACTTCATTTAAAAACTGATAAATTCTAATTAGACCCTTGCCGGAAAGCAGCATTTCAAGACTGACGTAGCTATGTTGTTTTTGCATCCATGATAATAATGCGCATTGCAGTTCATTTTCGGGGGCAAAGCCCGCATGACCTGCTTCGCTGGGATAAATCTGATAGTGATTATTTGACCAGACAAGATGTGAAGCGCCCAGACCTGTACCAGCACCAATAATGGCAGCATCTGGATTTTGCGATGTGTTTTTACCCTGTTGCAGAATCTGTATGTCGGATTTATCTAGTACTGAAATGCCATAAGCGGCTGCTACAAAGTCATTAATAAGTTTTATTCGAGGAGTCTGCAGTGCCTCGCATAACGCCTGTTTACTGATGACCCAGGGTAAATTGGTTATTGAGGCAACATCACATTTAACAGGGCCTGCGACAGCAAAGCAGGCAGCATCAATGGCTTCTTTGATGTCATGTTCAGAAAGAAAGATATCTATAACGGATTGTAAGTCATTGTAGTCTGCGCTTGGGTAGCTTTTTTCTGCCAGAACATGTTGATCATTGTTATGAATCTCTGCATAAATGAGTCGTGTATGTGTGCCACCAATATCGCCGGCCAGTAAATGCATTTTTTCTCCACTATTCATGCTTAAAATCAACCTGATATTGAATTATTTGAGGTATATAAGGACATTCTGACTGTCCTGTCATAAAATAAACTTTCTAATTTCTGATCCATGCCACTTGAATGATACTGAATAATAAGATGAAGATAATTAATATAGCAACAACCACTTTTGATGATCAGAAACCGGGTACTTCTGGTTTGCGTAAAAAGGTCAACGTTTTTCAGCAATCACATTATCTGGAAAATTTCGTTCAATCAATCTTTAATGTCGCCACTGAGTTAAAAGGTGGTTTGTTGATTCTGGGTGGTGATGGTCGTTATTATAATGCTCACGCTATTCAGATTATTCTAAAAATGGCCGCTGCTAATGGTGTTAAGCAGGTGATGGTCGGTGAGAATGGCCTGCTCTCCACCCCGGCTGTTTCCTGTCTGATACGCAAATATAAGGCGGCCGGTGGTATTGTTCTTTCAGCCAGTCATAATCCCGGTGGTGTGAATGGTGATTTTGGTATCAAGTTTAATATCGCTAATGGTGGCCCTGCCCCCACTTCATTTACCGATGCGACTTATGAAATAAGTAAACGTCTGGCTGAATATCAGATTGCTGATGCTGATGATATTCCCCTCGACAGGCAACACAGCTGTCAAATGGGCGAAATGAAAATTGATGTCATTGATTCTGTCAGTGACTATGCCGACCTGATGGAACAGCTGTTTGATTTTAATAAAATTAGAACGATGTTTACTTCCGGTTGGCTTGAAATGTGTTTTGATGCCATGCATGCGGTGACTGGCCCTTACGCCAGAGAAATATTTAGCAAACGTTTATCGGCAAATGTAGATGCACTCATCAATAGTATCCCGCTTGAAGATTTTGGAGGCGGTCATCCTGATCCGAATCTGGCTCATGCTAAAGAACTGGTATCACGATTAAATTCAGGCCCAGGTGCACCCGGTTTTGGTGCGGCATCCGATGGTGATGGTGATCGCAACATGATTATCGGTCAGAATTTCTTTGTTAATCCCAGTGACAGTCTGGCCATTATGACGGCCAATGCGCACCTTTTGCCTGGCTATAAACAGGGTATCTGTGGTGTAGCTCGTTCATTACCGACCAGTCGAGCTGTTGATAAGGTGGCAGAAGTGCTCGGTATAGACTGTTATGAAACACCCACAGGCTGGAAATATTTTGGCAACCTGCTGGATGACAAACGTATTACGCTATGTGGAGAAGAAAGTTTTGGATCGGGTTCAGATCACATTCGTGAAAAAGACGGTATCTGGGCCGTATTATTCTGGTTAAATTTAATTGCGGTTAAACAACAGTCGGTTGAAGAAATTACCCGTGAGCACTGGAAAAAATATGGCCGGCATTATTATACACGTCATGATTATGAAGCCATCGATAGTGATGCAGCAGAGGCTTTAATGCAAAACCTCAGGGATCAGTCTAACTCACTGGCTGAAAATGAATATTCAGGTTACAAAGTTTTATTAAGTGATGACTTCAGTTACACAGATCCGGTTGATAACAGTATCACTGAAAATCAGGGCATCAGAATTTTATTTGATGATGAATCACGAATTGTTTTCAGATTGTCAGGTACGGGAACCGAAGGTGCAACACTGCGTGTTTATATTGAAAAATATGAGACAGATGCATCGCAACATAATTTGCCTGTTCAAACGGCGCTGACAGAGTTAATTGATATTGCTAATAGCATTGCCGAAATTAAATCCCGCTGTAATCGTGATCAGCCTGATGTCATAACCTGAGTTCAGCTATCAGGCAGATATAACCTGTTCCAGTGCGGATTGCATTCGCCTGACACAGGTTCGCCCTTCTTCAATGGCTATTGTGCCTCGATCATATTCCATCAGGCCCAGCTGAGATAATCTGGGTGAAAGAATAATATCAGGTGGGTCACCGGCCATACGGCTACGGGTAATCCGATCCTGCATAATATGAATGGAGCCTGCGAGTACTTCAATAAGGCCGGGTGATTTTATGTTTTCACCAAATAGTCGGGAAAAAAGAATATTTTTTTTCTCATGCCATGATTTCTCAAGTTGATCTGATATCCTGCCCCATAATGCGGTTTCATTTTCTTTTGCTCGAGCTTCTGTTTCTGGCTGATTATGGTTCTGCTTACCAGTAATGTTGCCGTTTAAACTGACCGCAATAACAATTTCTGCTCCCATTGCTCTGCATAATGAAACAGGAACCGGATCAACAATGCCGCCATCGACTAGCCACTGGTTATTATATTTAAAAGGAGTAAATAAGCCTGGTAAAGCCACAGAAGCACGAACAGCATCGAGAAGGTTACCGCTTTGTAACCAGATTTCGTGACCCGTATTTAATTCTGTCGCCACTGCAGCAAAACGATGAGGCAAAAATTCAATACGGGTTTCTTTAAGATGCCTGTGAAAAAATGCAGTCAGCTTGTCTCCCTGAATAAGCCCGCCTCCCATTATGGACACGTCCAGATAACCGGCAATGTCTTTCCAGCCAAGTGTCTGTACCATGCTTTCAAGTTCATCAAGCTGGTTAGCTGAATAGGCTGCGCCGACTAAAGCACCAATGGAACTTCCGGCGACAATATCAGGCTGTATACCCATTTCTGATAATGCCTGTAATATACCAATATGTGCCCAGCCACGTGCAGAGCCGCTACCCAGAGCAATTCCAATACGTGAATTATCAATTTTCATTAGTTTTTTTCCAGAATGCTGCAGGCATAGTTATATTTAAGGCCACCCGGGCTTGTTGCATTGCCAGTTTAAAAAAAAACCGCCCCATTACACAGGGGCGGAGTTATTAGCTAATCCACCTTAACCGTTTTGTGTTTTGATTTTTTAACCTTGGGTATAGTTAATTTCAAAACACCGTGTTTAAATTTAGCCCTGGCTTTATCTGTATCGACTTCAGCAGGTAGAGACAAAGTTCTGGAGAAGGATCCCTGGGATATTTCACAGCGATGATAATCTCCCTTCTCTTCTTTCTCTTCTGCTTTTGTAGATCCCCTGATAGTCACGGAATTATTAGTCATAGTGATTTCTACATCGTCCTTGTCTACGCCAGGAAGTTCAGCTTTGACAAAAATTTCATCATCACGATCGACAATATCGACCTGTGGTCTCCTGCCTTCAAATGGTGCAGGAAGATGACTCCATGAGGGATGGCTGAAACGAAATGGTCTCATCCAGCCTCGTGAGAAGAAATCATCAAACATACGATCCATCTCTTCGAAGGAACTCAGGCCTTTCTTAGGGGAGTTTTTTTCGATTTCAGTGCCACTTTTAATCGGCATAAAGGAGGGTTCTTTTTTGCTTGCCTTGGTCATTTTCATTCTCCTTACAACTTAGGTTAATTACATATGAACACTTCATGTTTAATGCATATGCCCATTTTTAATACATATGCCCATTGACCTTATATTTCAATGATTATGATCAACTATTTAATTGCAACCAGGAGAATAAATGATTTAAGGCTCTTCATGATTAATTAGGATAATGACAGTCTGTGTCTATGGTCATTTATATATCCTCAGGCTAAAGCTATTCTGGATTATAAATAATGTTTATAGTTGATTGATGGAGTCATCATAGTTAGTGTTCAATGTAATTTGCAAGAAAACAGCTGGTTATCTTAATGATCATCGTTTTCCCTTATCATTGTAATGGCTGAGTTATCAGCAAAGAAGCAGTTAGTATTGTTCTGGGTTTAC
>JAPHQX010000151.1 GCA_026196035.1 Gammaproteobacteria bacterium | reverse complement strand
GGTTGAACAGGAATCTCAGAGCTTCAGACCAGTGACCGCTCTATATTACTGGCCCTTATCCATTGCACTGTTGATATCAGCTCTTATTACGCTATTCAGACTGACAGGGATTTCAAAATGATCGAGCAGTTTCATTTTCAACGCGTCGAATGGTTACTGGCTTTAATACCCCTGTTTATTTTTAGTGGCTTACTGATACGCAAAAAACTATTCAGTCGCAGCTGGAAATCTGTTATTGATCCGCAACTACTACCCCATATGCTTATCGGCAAACCGGGAAAGGCCAGTCGTTTACCGGTTATATTATTTATGATTGCAGGCTTGCTGAGTATTTTTTCACTGGCCGGTCCGGCATGGGAACAACTGCCCCAGCCGGTATTCAAACAACAGTCGGCACTGGTGATCGCCCTGGATCTTTCCCGCTCAATGGATGCAGCAGATATCAAGCCCAGTCGACTCAGTCGTGCACGCTATAAAATATCCGATATATTAAAACAGCGTAAAGAGGGGCAAACCGCATTAATCGCCTATGCCGGCAGCGCATTTACTGTAACCCCTTTAACAGATGATGCAGACACCATTGACTCACTCATTTCCAGCCTGAGTACTGACATTATGCCTGCTCAGGGCAGTGATACTTCCAGTGCATTACATAAAGCGGCTGAGCTTCTAAAAAATGCAGGCATCTCAAAAGGTGATATTTTTCTGATCACTGACGGCATAGAATCTGCAGCATTCGACAGCATCGAAGATATTTATGATCAGGGGCATAGAATATCGGTACTGGCTGTCGGCACTGAAGATGGTGCGCCGATTTCACTCGCTAATGGCGGCTTTTTAAAAGATGACAATGGCGCCATCGTCATCCCAAAACTGGATACAAAAACATTACGTTCTGCTGCATTCAAATCAGCCGGTCGCTTCAGTGTATTAAGCTCAGATGATAGCGATATAAAACACCTGCTCGGGCTGCTGGACAACATCGGTTTAGATACAAAGGCCAGTGAAACAGAAATGCAGGCAGATGTCTGGCGCGAAGAAGGCCCATGGCTGTTATTACTATTGATTCCAGTTGTAGCTCTGGCCTTTCGCCGTGGTTATCTAGTAATACTTGCCGCATTAATTTTACCTTACCCTGATACTGCCAGTGCTTTAAGCTGGAATGAACTCTGGGTCAATGATAACCAGAGAGCCCTGAAACAGCTGGAACAGGGTCAACACAAACAGGCAGCAGAATTATTTTCCAACCCTGAATGGAAGGCTGCAGCACAGTACAAAGCCAGCGACTATCAACAGGCTGTTGAAACCTTAAACAACATTGATAATGCTGACGCTCACTATAATCGTGGCAATGCACTGGCCAAACTCGGTAAAACTCAGGAAGCTATTGATGCTTATAATCAGGCATTGCAAAAAGACCCTGAACACGAGGACGCCAAATACAATAAATCACTGCTGGAAAAACAACAGCAACAGGAACAGCAGCAAAACAAACAGGGCGAAGGCGAAAACGATAACAAAGAGCAGAGTAAAGATGATCAACAGCAATCATCTGATTCACAACAGGACTCAGATAATCAGGATAAAAAATCATCTGACAATTCTCAAAGCGATGACAATAACAATCAGGACAGAAACCCATCAGAAACTGACGAGCAAAACAAAAACAAGGAATCGCCAGATGAAAAACAACCAGTGCCTGAGAAAAACAAATCGACAGATGAGCAACCTGAATCGCAACAACTGAGTGAAGCTGAAATGGAACAACAGGATCTTTCCGAACAGGCTACAAAACAATGGTTAAGGAAAATCCCGGACAATCCCGGTGAGCTGTTACGACGAAAATTCAAGTATCAGTATAATAATCAACAATCACCCGGCAAAGAAACAAAACCCTGGTAAGCAGAGATGATGAAACAGATTACACTTTTATTTATTATATTCTTTCAGATATCAATATCCTGCGCAGCTTCCATTACCGCTCAGGCAGACAGGAATCCCATACAGGTCAATGAATCATTTAATCTTATTTTTGAAGCCAGCGGTTCTGTTGATGACGATCCCGACTTCTCACCTTTAAAAAATGATTTCAGCATCATTAATCAAAGCCAGAGCAGCAGCATCAGCATCATTAACGGTTCTTACAATAAAACAACTCGTTGGACATTATTATTAATGCCAAAGCAAATCGGTGTTTTTACTATCCCTTCTATCGCCTTTGGTAATGACAGCAGCCCTCAATTACGCATGACAGTTAATGCTGAACAGACATCATCAAATGGCCAGAACAGTGATTTATTTATGGAAGTTGAGACATCTACTAAAACCACCTGGGTGCAGGGACAAATCATTCTTACTGTCCGATTATTAAGTGCGACTAACATTTCACAATTTGGTATCAGCAAACTGGAGACCAGTAAATTTGATATTGTTAGTGAGCAACTTGGAGAAGATAAACGCTATCAAACAACCAGAAACAATACACCCTACCTTGTCTTTGAACGCAGCTTCGCGATCTTCCCACAACAGACAGGTAGATTACGCATAGAACCTTTTCTGGGTGAAGTTGAAGTCGCCTCAGGCTCCACTTCCTACTTTGACCGCTTTCGTCGACAGTCGACAATTAAACGCGCTCGCTCTCAGGCGATTGAAATACAAATTTCCGGTATCCCTGATCAGTTCAACGGAAAGACCTGGCTTCCCGCGAGCGAACTTAAACTGGTTGAAGAATGGTCAACTGATCCATCTCAATTCAAAACAGGTGAACCCATCACCCGTACATTGTCATTGTTAAGCAATGGCCTGACATCATCTCAACTACCCGAACTATCAATTCCCCCGGTCACTGGATTAAAACAATACCCTGATCAGCCTTTACTAAAAGATAACAAACAGGATGATGGCATCATTGGTATACGACAGGAAAAAATCGCCGTTATTCCCACTCATGCAGGAGAATTTATTCTGCCCGCTATTGAGATCCCATGGTGGAACACCAGTATCGGTAAAATGGAAATTGCCAGAATCAAACAGCGCAGCATACAGGTTGCTGAAGGCACAGCCACGATGACACCTGCTCCAGAGATAACCAGTGCCCCACAAATCGATATAACAGCCGCGCCCTCGATGACACAGCAGCAAGCTTCATCCAGTTTCTGGTTCTGGTTAAGCCTGCTACTGGCATCAGGCTGGCTAGTGACAGCAATGTTGTGGTGGTTATCAAATAGAGTAAAAAAACCTGCAAAAAAATCGACTCGTCAATCCAGTGCTCGTTCTCTAAAACAGGCAGAGCAGACATTACATAAAGCCTGCAAAGATAATAATGCCCAGGCCTGTAAACAGGCACTACTGGAGTGGGGGAAATTAATGTATGGCAGTGGCCTGACTAACCTGACAGACATTGCAACCATAACAGGTGAACCCCTGGCCTCTATAATTAAAGACCTAAATACTTCACTCTATAGCGCATCTCCCGGTAACTGGTCAGCTCAGGATATGATGCCAATTATTCATAAGCTCCAGTCTGACAAACAACATAAAAAAAATGTTAGCGAAAACGAGCTTGAACCCATGTATAGATAAATTAGCAGGATAAACTTCTGAATTACATAATAATAACAGTAGTCAGATGTTTAAATGGCTTTTCTGCTAGTTGCTTTCAGCGCCAGTATAGAGTTATCATTTGTACATAATAATTAATCGATTGTTAATCAATCAATAAAATATCGGTTACAATTTCATCCGATCAATTCATCAGCGTGCTTGTCAGCTTTACTACAGGAATACGAATATGAATCCTGCCTTTATCAGGTTTCAATATTCGTTTGTTTAGACTATAACTTCTAAAATCTTTTAGAGTTCATAGTCTGTTTACAGACTTATACACTGAGGAAAAAAGATGTCATTCGAAAGCTTCGCGGCAGCACATTCTACTATCATCTGGTCAGGTTTTATTCTGGCATTCATTATGGGCAGCGTCGTCACCAAAACAAATTTCTGTACCATGGGTGCTGTTTCTGATCTGGTCAATATTGGTGACTCGGGACGATTTCGAGCCTGGTTTCTGGCCATCGCTGTTGCAATGATCGGTGTTACCCTGATTGAGGCAATGGATATTGTTTCTGTTGATAATACACGACCACCCTATCGTGGTAGTAATTTTGCATGGCTTGAATACATTATTGGCGGCATCATGTTTGGAGTTGGCATGACACTGGGTAGTGGTTGCGGCAACAAGACACTGATTCGCATTGGCGGCGGCAATCTTAAATCAATCGTATTATTTGCTGTCATCGCAGTCTGCGCCTACTTTATGGTTAACCCTTTCCCAGGCTCTGACAAAACCATCTACTCCGTTGTTTTTTATAACTGGACCAGCATTACCAGCATTTCGCTGACAGGCCCACAGGATCTGGGTTCGGTTATTGCCAGTGTTGTCGGCGCCGAAACCAGTACCATGCGTCTGGTTCTGGGTTTATTAATCAGTACCGTTATTCTTGTTCTAGTGTTCCGCTCAGCAGAATTTCGCAGCACAAAAAACAATATTCTCGCTGGCATTGTGATTGGTCTCTGTATTCTGGGCGCATGGTACGTCAGTGGCGGAATGGCCAGCATAGAGGCTGATGGCGAGGCCTATAGCTGGACGTCTTACGCCAGTGATGAAAACTGGAGCATGCTTGAAGAAGCAAAACGGCCTGACGGTATTGCAGTTCAGTCCTATACCTTTATTAATCCCATTGGTGAAACTTTACGCTATGCTGTCAGTGGCTTTGACCAGAATACGTTTACATTCGGTCTTGCGGCTCTGTTTGGCATCATTGCTGGCTCATTATTCTGGTCAGTCATTTCCAGAAGTTTCCGCATCGAATGGTTTGTTAACTTCAAAGACTTCTTAACCCATATTATCGGTGGCGTGCTGATGGGTATTGGTGGCATCCTCGCACTGGGTTGCACCATAGGTCAGGGCATAACCGGTGTTTCAACTCTGGCCATGGGCTCCATGCTGGCGCTGGCATCTATTATTTTCGGTAGCGCGCTCACTATGAAGATCCAGTATTACAAAATGATCCATGAAGATGATGCCACATTCATCAAGGCCCTTCTGAGCTCACTGGTGGATTTCAAGCTCCTGCCAGAAAGCATGAGAAGTCTGGATTCGTATTAGAAGAAAAAGAATTAGTCCGCAAATGAACGCTAATTCACGCAAATAAAAGCAAAATATTTTTTTGGTGTAGTGCGCCGAAGGCACATAAACCAAATATTAGCGTTTATTCGCGTTCATTTGCGGACTCCAGCTTTTAATTTTTTATGAACAACAACTATCCTGTTCATGGCCGCGCAACATTCGAACCTCTCCGGCAATTGCTTCCTGATCATCATGCTACAATCTGTTGATGTATCTTGATGACACCCTTACCCTGATTACTGCCGCACTATCTGGCTCCCTGATGGGTAGTTTTCTACTGCTCACTGTGATGTACAAACCCCTGTTCTCCAAACAGCTCAGCCTTACTCAACAAATTGATGTTTACCGAAAATTTTATCGACTAAATGCAGCGCTCAGTCTAATGGCAGGAACGCTTGCGGCATTACTTAAATATCAGCAGTCAGCCTTTCTTCTGGCGATTATTGCCATCAGCTATGTGTTTGCCAATATGCATCTGCTCAAGGCTATTCAATACCATTTCAGCCAGCCCGGAAATGCTGAATCAGAGCGGCTGAAAATACCATTAAAATTAAGCCAGAATTTGCTCCATGTATTACAGTTTATGGCTGCCGGGGTGGTTGTTTACTTCCTGATATAGCGGGCTTCGGGGCTTTTACTCACAAGTTATCCACAGATTATCCAGACATTACACACAGGCTAATCCACACCCTATTGTGCTTGACTAACCAACAACACACACTATATAGTAGCGCCAGCATTTCAGAAAATGACTAAGGCATCTAAAGAAGAATCATAAGTCAGCAGCATTCCAGACTGGATAACATGGTCTTGCTGCTTAGGGACTTATAACAAATGGATACCTGTAGAAAGAGAAAAAATAATAAATACTCTGCTACCAAAGGACACGATTTTGCAATCTAATACTAGTCTGGCAATCATCAATTCATTACTGATTGATATAAAAACCATCAATAATTCTCTACTCATCCAGCTACAAAAAGCAGGCTTTAATGCACAGCTGCAATTTGGACCCGACGAAGAATACAATACAAAAACACTGATACAGACCATTGAAACCATGGTCATTCATTTTCTAACCATCACGGCCAACAGGCATCAATTTCTACAAAGAACCAGCTTTGCTGAACGAAAAGATATGGAAAGTCTGCTTAAGGGTCTGTATATCAGCCTGAAAGAATCACAGAATACCCTGCAGCTAATCACAGCTGATTCCCTGGAAACGATAACAAACCCGCCATTAAACTATCTATCAAGTGAGGGAGAAATCAGACAACTACCACTGATGGAGAGCATCACTTACATTGACTTGCTCAAACCTTATTCACGCATGCTGGAACTAATTATTGCCCAGGAACGAATACATGCCCTGTCCGCCGTTCTGGAAACCCTGTTACACACCAGTCCATCGACAGATCATATCAAAACTCATGACAATGATGATTTAACAGATGAACAGCATAAAGCGCTTGAATTATCTCACTATTTCGTCAAACAGGCCTTGTAACTGAATATTTTTATGCTAATTTCAGCATAACCCCTTCAAATGAGAAAGTGAGATGCCTATGCCTTGGTGGGCAATTTTTTACCTGGTTATTCTAAGCATTGTTATTATCATTTCAATCATCAAGGATCGAATTGATAATAAAAGTTTTCTCTACCAGTCAGGCGAGCTACTTTCAGGCCTGGCAGGCATTCTATTCATATATAGTTACTGGAATATAGAACTGATTGCATTAGCGAGCTGGTTGTCAGTGCCTCTATTGCTATACGCCATAAGCTGGGATCAATATGCACTGAACCATATTAGAAAATCAAATTATCCTGATCTGACAGAAGATGAAAACAGAGATATGGATCGTTACAGCAAGATATTTGCCATATTATTCATACTTCCCTGTTATATTGCCGGCATCCTGCTCATTTACAAACTATACAACTGATCGATTAAAGATTCTCATCACATAATTTAATTCGAGCTTCATAAAAAAGCTCACAATGATAGGGCTGCTTTCTTTCTCTATAACAGCCAAAACGATTTTTTAATGCCGACTCACGGCACTCACCCCAGGTAGCCGATCTCTCCTGATCCCCCATTTGCTGACGCTGCTCCTTGGCTTTCCATGGATCTTTTGATGTTACTTTGGCTGATACACCTTTCGATGCGAATTTCTTATCAAATTCAGCCCTGATACCCTGCTGCTCGGCACCTGGTAACTCATGTGTAGACTTATTTTTATTAGCAAAAACAGTATTCGCGATAGCATGATTCGCAACAGCAGTATTTAGCAATAAAGAGACAGTTAATAACCTAATGGAAAACTTCATATTAAACCCTTGATAAATAAAAATATTCAGAAAAACTTGTTACTTAGAATAGATAGATATAGTCGCTGGAGATTTGTTTGTAAAGCATACAGAGCAAGACTAGAAGCATCTAATTATATTGCCCGGCAAAAATCATGCACTTTTACCTGATATCGTCACCTGAAATACCCTCTTTCATAGTTTATCAGCCCCATTCAAATACCTAACTAGCTCATTCTAAAACTATCCACAATTACTGTGGATAACTCTGTGGATATTATATTGATTCAGGGCTGAGACCTTAATAAATACAAACCCTGTTACACTTTGGTCAAAATTTAATCTAAATTTATATTTCTATAAATTTCAATAAGTTATAAATTTTTACAATTATATATTGACATTTTTACTCTATTAATTATCACTAATTTAATCTATAAAGAAAATGCACTAAGCCTGTGCAAAAGATGCAAAATATTATCAGCCTATGCCACAAAAACCGACAACTTGTGTATATCTTGGTGCAAAACTGGCGTCATATGGCTTTGGTAATAATCACCCGTTTGGGCCACAGCGTCACCAGGCTTTTGAAAAAGCATTTAGAGCACAGAAACTTGATCAAAAAGTGGCCATTCTTAAACCTGTTTCAACAGAAAAAAATATTATTCAGTTATTTCATCATAGAGACTATATTGAAAAAGTTATCCGTCAGTCAGAAACAGGTAAAGGCTATCTCGACACTGGGGATACACCTGCATTTAAAGGTGTATTTGAATCTGCAAGCTATGTTGCAGGTTCAGTCATTAATGCAGTAGATCATCTGTTAAACAACGATTATCAACATGCATTTATACCTATTGCCGGCTTGCACCATGCTCGACGAAACAGTGCAGCAGGTTTTTGTGTGTTTAACGACTGTGGCATTGCCATTGAATACCTGAAATCTAAAAATATAACCCCGATACTTTATGTTGATATCGATGCGCACCATGGTGATGGCGTATATTATGCTTTTGAAGATGACCCAGAACTTATCTTTGCAGATATCCATGAATCTGGAGAATATCTTTATCCAGGAACTGGTAGCCAGAAAGAAACCGGGCTTGCCTCAGCTGAGGGATTAAAACTCAATATCCCAATGGAACCAGGGGCTGATGATCATGACTTTTATAATGCCTGGAACCAGCTTGAAAAATTTTTAAAAAAATTCAGACCCCAGTTTATTCTGTTTCAGTGTGGCGTCGATAGCATCGCCGGGGACCCGATTACCCATCTGCAATACTCACCCAGAGCACATGCCTACGCAACTCGATCCCTAATGAATATTGCCAGTCGTTATTGCGATGGAAAACTCCTGGTCATGGGCGGCGGCGGATACAACCATCAAAATATTGCTCAGGGATGGACAGCTGTGGTCAGGGAACTGGCTGGCTAATTTTGGTATACAGCGCCTGTTAGTGTATGCTCGAAGATTCTCCAACAAAAATACGACCTTAATGACAACCAGCATTATTCCCAGAATCACTCAAAACAATAACGCTTATATTCTCTATGATGAATCAGCCATTACAAATCCAGACATGGATTTGTTTAACCCTGACTGGTTAAACAGACACGCAGAAATCATACAGATTGGTACTGGACGAGGATCTGCCTGGTATGTCAATTTAGATCAGCATCAATGGGTACTACGCCATTATCTACGCGGCGGGTTTATTTCCAGATTCATTATCGATACTTACTGGAGTCTTTCATTAAATTCATCTCGCTCCTGGCATGAATGGAATTTACTAAAACAACTCTACACAAAAGGACTGCCTGTCCCCAGGCCGGTAGCTGCCTGCGTCAAACGCCGCTTCGGATTTTATCACGCTGATATCCTGGTTGAAAAAATAGCTAATACTCAGACAATGGCAGAAATACTCGGGCACAGAAAACTAAGGTCTGAAGAATGGGAAAATATTGCCGCCACCATAAAAAAATTTCATGATCACGGTGTCTATCATGCAGATCTGAACGCAAATAATATTTTACTCAATGAGAACAAGGAAGTTTATATTATTGACTTTGACCGTGGTCAGATCAGAAAGTCTGGCCCCTGGAAAGCTGCCAACCTGATACGTTTAAAACGATCACTCAACAAAATAAGAAATAGCCAAAAACAGTTTTTATATCAGAACAGTGACTGGAAAATACTACAGAGCACTTACGATAAAAAGTAGTCTCTATAATATTTCAGAATTCTGGCTCTATATTGCTCGGCAATATCATGCTGCTTGTCCATTAGCTGGACAGCCCTGGATGACAGTGCATCCCGCAAGTCTTTATTATTCAGAAGATCAGTTATCGTAGTTGCCAGTTGATTAATATCCTCAACCTGAATACATGCCTGGTTATCCAGAAACTGATCGACTTCCTGCTGAAAATTATAAAAGTAAGGCCCCACAATAATTGGCCTGGATAATCTTGCAGGCTCAAGAATATTTTGCCCCCCGTGCTTAACCAGAGACCCCCCCATAAATACAATCTCTGCATTAGCCATAAACCCTGTAAGCTCACCCAGGGTATCTGCAATATATATCTGAGTATTTTCTGTTACCGGCTGTTGATCACTGCGTAACGCAATAATCAGCCCTGAACCTTGCAATTCTTCCGCAATTTTTTTACCTCTTTCCGGGTGTCGGGGCACGATAACCAGCAACCGCCTACCAACATCTATATCTTTCCATAGTTCGGCAAGCTGAATTTCTTCGTTATCATGGGTTGATGCAGCGAGTATATAATTACGATTTGTAAAATCAGAAACATCTGGAATATTAAGATCTGCAGTATTCGCAAATTTTAAATTACCCAGAACTTCTATTTTTTGCGCATCACAACCCAACGCTAAAAAACCCTGACGATCACTCTCACTTCGAGCCAGCACATGAGCTACTACATCGAGCGCTGATTTATACTGTTTTTTAAGCCAGTTATTTGCATTAAGCGTTCTTTTGGATAGCCGACCATTAATAATAGTAACTGGAATATTCCGCTTATAGCATTGATGATATAACTCAGGCCATAACTCTGTTTCCATAATAAATGCCAGTGCCGGTTTAACTTTTCTCAAAAAACGTCTGACACAAAAATATAGATCAACAGGCAGGTAACAGTGAACAACATTATTTAACTGGCTATTAACAACCATTTTCGCACCTGTTGGCGTCGCTGTACTAACCACAAATGGCTGATCAGGATTATGTTCTAAAAATAATTTAATCAGCGGCATTGCCGTGTTGACTTCGCCTACAGAAGCACAATGCACCCAGATAGCAGCATCACCGACAACAGGATATGCAAAGCCATAACGCTGCAGGAAATATTTCAGGCTACGATAACGTATCGCTATCTTTACCGTGTAAATGAAAATAATAGGGAAAAAAAATATTAATAATAAACGATAAGCCATTTTACTTTTTCCGATAAACCCGTTCTGCTCCTTCGGGTCTATTTTTATAACGCTTATGTATCCACAAATACTGATCAGGATTTTTCAGGATCAGCTGTTCAATGGTCTGATTAATTGTTACAGCATCTTCTAATGGTTTTTTTGAAGGAAAATTTTCCAGTTCAGGCAAAATAACCAGTTTATAACCGGCACCCGATGGCTTTCGAATAATGTAATATGGCACCACTGGCGCACCGGATATTTCAGAAAATCTTGCGGGCGCTGTTAATGCCGTTGCATCCATACCAAAAAAAGGCACATAGACAGTATCTTTGCTGCCAAAATCCTGGTCAGGCGCATACCAGGCGGCATAACCTTTTTTCAGGCCTCTAATCAGACTAATCGGTTTATTATGATCGACTATCGCTTTATATAATCGACTACGATGGTAACGCATAAAAGCATCAAATAACGGATTATGCGCCCGTTTATACATCACCTGAAAGGGAACATAATGATTAAGGACCGGGCCGCCAATTTCGAGACAGGTAAAATGTGCCGTTAGAATAATCACGCCCTTACCTTTCTGCTGGGCTCTCTGTAAATACTCCAGCCCCTCAATGTCACTTATTTCCAGTAACCTTTCATTCTCCCACCATGCCAAACCTAGTTCAAAAACGGCAATACCTACATTTCTGAAACAGATTTTTATCATCCGTTTAATTTCTTTATCAGTGTAATCAGGAAAAGCAAAGCGTAAATTTACATCTGCCACATGTCTACGTTCTGCCATTAACCAGTAGAGTAATCCGCCAAGCACTGAGCCGCACCATTCAATAACCGTCAATGGCATTTTTGAAACCAGTCGCACCAGAGCAAGTCCTGCCCAGGTTGGCCAGTATCGAGGCGAGAGAAAATCTTTTACATTAACGGCCTGAATCATGGCAATTTATTTTGCCAGCCATTGATTAATCTGAACAACGTCCTGTCTCGACAGAATGCCTGCTGCCTGTTTGAGATATAGTACGTTCATAATATAATCGTATCGTGTTTGTGCATAATCACGTTCTGCACGGTACTGCTCACGTAATACGGTTAAAACCTCAACCGCAGTTCGCGTACCCACTTCAAATCCGGCCTGAGTTGCCTGATAAGCGGTTTGAGTTGAGATCAACGCCTGCTTAAGTGCTTTGACCTGTGCAATTGATGCAATAACACCCAGATAACTATCACGTACCTGCTGTACGACCTGCCGAAAAGACCTGTTATAGATTGCTTTACTTTTATTAACTTCCACAATCGACTGTCGGGTTTTTGAATTTGTCATACCACCACTGTATAAAGGTACATTCAGTTCTAACATCGCCCTGCTATCTTCTGAATCACGTACCACAAAACTTCCACCATCGGGGCTTGAATAATCATGACTTAACTGAAGACTGAGCGAGGGATAGTGACCTGAGCGATTAATCGCCACCTGTTTTTGTGATAATTCAACCGCATAGGACGCGGATTTAAGTTGCGGGTTATTTTTCTTTGCAGCGTCTACCCATTTATTAATATCAACTGGCTCTGGCGTTAACAATGGAATATTTTCTGATAAATCCTGTAATTTTTCAGGAATTTCTCCAATCAGTACTTTTAATGCTTCATGTGCAGTTAATACTCTGTTATCCGCTATAATTTCCTGTGCAACAGCCATATCGTACTGTGCTTGTGCTTCCTTTACATCTGTTATTGCTGTCATACCAACATCAAATCTTTTTTGCGCCTGTTCGAGTTGTCGTTCTATTGCTTTTTTTTCGGCGCGGGCAAATCTTAGATTATCATTTGCTGCAAGCACTTTGTAATAAGCTTCTGCTACTCGAACAATTAAGGCCTGACGCTCTGATTCAAGAACAACCGTAGCCATGGCAATATTAAGATCGGCCTGTTCTAACTGTAAATACAAACCATGCTCATACACTGACTGGGTTAATGACAATGAGTAACCATCAGTATTAAAACTACGTTTATCATTTGGGATTAACACAGGATCAGAGCTATTAGTGGTTTCAGTCTGATCATGACGGGTATAAATATTTAATTCGATTTGTGGCAACAATGAAGCTTCTGATTGCCCACGAGACTCAACAACAGACTGGTAGGTATATTCGGCTGCTCGCATATCCGGGTCACTTTTTTCTGCGCGACCTACCGCCTGAAGAAAATCAAGGGCACTGACCTGCCATGGGATAACAGCCAGAAAGAATAAAGCTGTTATTCGTTTAAAATCCATTGTTTTCAGTTAACTCTGGTGATTTAAAAAACAAATAGTTTCTCAGGTTCAGCATTAACCAGAGGCTTAATCGATGTTTCAAATAAAATACGATCACTCCACTGATCACCTGCTATACGTGTAATCAGTCGTGCACTCATTACAGGTTCCTCACCTGTCACTACGAACATACGTCCATCAATGGCAAGTGCCTGTTTAAAAATTTCCGGAACTTCTTTTACCGAAGCGGTAATAACAATCACATCATACTGTTTACTTTTATCCAGTACTTTCATGGCATCACCGGTTAACAGATGAACATTAAGCAGATCACTCTTCTGCAATCGGTTTGCTGCAGACTGACTTAACTGTTCGTCTATTTCAATACTGGTGACGGTATATCCAAGATGTGCCAGGCAGGCTGTTAAAAAACCACTACCTGTACCCACTTCCAGAATGGTATCCATGGGTTGAATAGCCAGTGACTGTAAAATGCGACCTTCCAGAATAGGATGCAGCATATGCTGGCCATTACCCAGTGGAATCGCAGTATCTGCATAGGCCAGTTTTTTGTAGGCCTCGGGAACAAATGCCTCACGATTGATCTGCTTCAGTGTTTCAAGAATTTTTTCATCCAGCACATCCCATGGGCGAACCTGCTGCTCTATCATATTGTAATGTGCCTGATCGAGATTAACTGTGCTCATGTATTTCCCCATTTATATTAATTTCTTTTCACTGATTCTAACCTGCGCAGGTAATCAAGGGAACTATACACTTTGACTCAAATCCACTCATACAGACAAATAAGGGCACTGTAACAACGCCATTAAGCTCAAATCTTGCCAGTCTACTAAAGAAGGGCACTACAACAACGCCATTAAGCTCAAATCTTGCCAGCCTACTAAAGAAGGGAACTACAACAACGCCATTAAGCTCAAATCTTGCCAGTCTACTAAAGAAGGGTAGGCTTCCATCGCCATTAGATATAAACTTAGCCCTCAAGAGAGGCTAGGGGTGCCTGAATACAGGCTGAGAAAATACCCTTAGAACCTGAACCGGTTAATACTGGCGTAGGGAAGCTTCGGTTCTCCCCCCGCCGTTGCATACCCCTCGTACCATGAGGAAATATAATGAGCGCAATTCCAGAAGATTTTATTAACAAGACGGACAAATTATCTGAAGAGATCACCCGTCCCTTTACGAATTCCAGAAAAATCCATATTCAGGGCTCTCGCCCCGATATTCAGGTCGCCATGCGTGAAATTCACCTGGCAGATACTCCGGCCAGTTTTGGCTTTGAAAAAAACCCACCCATCCCCGTTTATGACACCTCGGGGCCTTTTACCGACCCGAATGTAGAAATCGATCTCATGAAGGGCATGCCGGATCTGCGCACTACGTGGATCAAAGAACGTAATGACACTGAATTACTCGATGGTCCGACATCCGAATTTGGCCAGGCACGACAGAATGATCCTGAACTGGCTCATTTGCGCTTTGAGCATATTCGCCAGCCACGTAAAGCCATTGCCGGTAAAAATGTTTCCCAGATGCATTATGCACGTCAGGGTATTGTGACCCCGGAAATGGAATATGTGGCAATTCGCGAAAACATGCGCCTCTCTGAGCTGCGCAAGGATCCCGCTTATAGCAAACTGCTGAAGCAGCACCCGGGTAACAGCTTTGGTGCCAGTATTCCCGATGAAGTCACGGCGGAATTTGTCCGTGATGAAGTGGCCCGTGGTCGAGCCATTATCCCAGCCAATATTAACCACCCGGAGCTGGAACCGATGATCATTGGCCGTAACTTCATGGTCAAGATCAATACCAACATCGGTAATTCGGCGGTCACCTCCTCTATTGAAGAAGAAGTGGAAAAAATGGCCTGGTCGGCTCGCTGGGGCGGTGACACCTTAATGGATTTGTCCACTGGCAAGAATATCCACGAAACCCGTGAATGGATACTGCGTAATTCACCCATGCCTATCGGTACTGTGCCCATCTACCAGGCGCTGGAAAAGGTCAACGGCAAGGCTGAAGACCTGACCTGGGAAATATTCAAAGATACATTGATAGAGCAGGCCGAACAGGGTGTTGACTATTTCACCATTCATGCCGGTGTTCGCCTGGCCTATGTACCGCTCACTGCTGAACGTGTCACCGGCATTGTATCCCGTGGCGGCTCTATCATGGCCAAATGGTGCCTGGCTCACCATAAAGAAAATTTCCTCTATACCCATTTCAATGATATCTGTGAAATCATGAAGGCTTATGATGTTTCCTTCTCTCTGGGTGATGGCCTGCGCCCCGGCTCACTGGCCGATGCCAATGACCGTGCCCAGTTTGCTGAACTGGAAACGCTGGGTGAACTGACCAAAATTGCCTGGCAGCATGATGTACAGGTAATGATCGAAGGACCTGGCCATGTGCCTATGCAGATGATCAAGGAAAACATGGACAAGGAACTGGAAGACTGCTTTGAGGCACCCTTCTATACCTTAGGCCCATTGACCACCGATATCGCTCCCGGTTATGACCACATCACCTCCGGTATCGGTGCCGCCAATATTGGCTGGTACGGCTGCGCCATGCTGTGTTACGTCACACCAAAAGAACATCTGGGCCTGCCCAACAAGGAAGACGTACGAGAAGGTATTATCACTTACAAAATTGCTGCTCACGCAGCGGATCTGGCCAAAGGCCATCCCGGCGCACAGATTCGTGACAACGCCATGTCCAAGGCACGCTTTGAATTCCGCTGGGAAGACCAGTTTAATCTTGGCCTGGATCCGGATAAAGCCCGTGAATATCATGACGAAACCCTGCCCAAGGACTCGGCCAAAGTGGCGCACTTCTGCTCCATGTGTGGCCCACATTTCTGCTCGATGAAAATATCTCAGGATGTCCGGGATTATGCAAAAGAAAATGGCCTGTCTGAAGCCGATGCTCTAAACAAAGGCATGGAAGAAAAAGCTATTGAATTTATTAGCAAGGGTGCCGAAATTTACAGCAAAGAATAAACGCTTAAATACTAGGGGCATGGATGCCTTTTCATGGTCTACACTTTAATTCATGGCCGATTTTGTAGATTTATTGCAACAACAGATTGCTAAACACCTCCCAAAGACTGCTCTTTCTAATAAAGATCTCAAGACGTTTCTTGACGCCATTAATAATACTTACCAGGAACTGGAAAACTCGCTTAATGCAAGTTCGAAAGAACTGCTACAAAGCAATCAGGAAATTCATGCGATCTTTCAGGCCATTCCCGACCAGCTGCTACACCTGGATAAATCTGGCAACATCATAAATTATAAATCCGGCACCAGTGGTCATCATTATTTTTCAACTGACAAACTCATTAACCAGTCCATTGCTGATGTAACAGGCCCTGAAATTTCACAGCATTTTATTGCCGCCATTAATGAAGTCATACAACAACGACAATCCATCATATTTGAGTTTGTAACCATTCATAATAAAAAAACCTGTTATTACGAAGTTCGCATGATGCTAATAAAAAGCGATCAGGTGATTGCCTTAATCCGTGATATATCTGCAAAGAAACTGACTGAAGACCAGATGGCCTATATGGCATATCATGACAGCCTGACCGGTCTGCCCAATAATCATTTATTCAAGGACCGGGTGACTCACTGTATTGCAAGTGCAAAACGTAATAATACTAAACTGGCCGTTATGTTTCTTGATCTTGATCGCTTCAAACTGAT
>JAPHQX010000097.1 GCA_026196035.1 Gammaproteobacteria bacterium | reverse complement strand
CAGACAAATCAATACCCTCAATAGAACGTCAGGACATCTGTTACGCTGGTACCGTGGTCATGCATGGCCGTGGAACAGGCGAGGTTTTTGCAACAGCCGATAAAACTGAAATAGGACTGATAGCAACCGATGTAGAAGAGCAACATGTAAAACCGCCTTTATTACAGCGCATAGAAAATTTCACATTACGCATTACCTACGGAATTCTGATTCTAATCAGCATTATTTTTTTAATAACCTTCATACGTGGTGGTGAATTCACAAATATTTTTCTACTCGGCGTTGCCCTGGCAGTATCTGCCATTCCCGAAGGGTTGCCAGCCGCCATTACTGTTGCGCTGGCCATCGGCATGCGTCGAATGGCTAAATCAAACGTCATCATCCGCAAACTACTTGCCGTTGAAGCACTGGGATCCTGTACTTATATCGCCTCTGATAAAACAGGAACACTCACTGTTAATGAAATGACCATTCAACATATCTTACTAGCCGATAACAGTAATTATAAAGTTAGCGGTGAAGGCATGGATCTGCATGGATCTGTCATCGCCATTGATAATACAAATAACAGTGAAATACTGGAGCTATTATGTCACGCCGGGCTGTTAGCCAATGAATCCGATCTGATACTGAAAGATAATCAGTGGACTGCTCAAGGCGACGCTGTCGATGTTGCCTTTCTTGTACTGGCAGCCAAGCAGGGCATTGAATACACTGATGCACGTAGTCGTTACACCGAGCTAGGTAAAATCCCCTATGAATCCGAGCAGGCTTTCTGTGCCAGCATCAATCGTTACAAAGGCGATATATATATTTTTGTTAAAGGCAGTGTTGAACGGCTGTTATCCATGTGTGATAAAAAAAACGGCAACCACAATCTTGAAGCTGATCTAATTAACCGGCAATCCAGCCAACTGGCTCAACAGGGTTACCGCATTCTAGGCCTGGCCTGCGCAAAACTAGATGAAATACCGGCAGATCCATTAACAGTACTTAAGGGCCTGTCATTTCTCGGTATAGTAGGCATTATTGATCCTTTAAGACCCGAGGTTATTCAGGCCGTTCGACAATGCAGGGACGCATCAATTAAAGTTGCCATGATCACCGGTGACCACCCGGAAACAGCTCTCACACTGGCCAGGCTAGCTGGCATTGCTGACTCGAACATGCCAGTCGTTAGCGGCTCAGAACTGACAACTGCCTTTGAAAAAAGCCCTGATGATTTCAGGCAATGCATAAATAAAAGTCGTGTATTTGCTCGTGTTGTACCCCATCAGAAAAAACAGATTGTTGCTCAATTAATTGATGATGGTGAATATGTTGCCGTCACCGGTGATGGTGTTAATGATGCGCCCGCCTTAAGCCAGGCTCATGTTGGTATCGCTATGGGCTTACGAGGAACCGATGTTGCAAAGGAAAGTTCTGACCTGATTATTGCTGATGACCACTTCGCATCGATTGTGCAGGGAATCAAACAGGGACGTATTGTTTATAACAATATTCGCAAAGTTATTTTTCTGCTTATATCCACCGGGGCCGCAGAAATTATTCTGGTTATGTTGTCCCTGATGTTTGCCACGCCATTACCTTTACTGCCCATACAGCTACTCTGGCTTAATCTTGTGACCAATGGTATTCAGGATGTAGCACTGGCATTTGAACCTGAGGAAGGTGATGAACTCAGTCATAAACCTCGACCACCCAGAGAACCTATTTTCAACCGCCTTATGATTGAGCGCGTCATTATTAACGCTATCATCATGGGCTGTATTGCTTTTGTTATTTTCAAATGGCAACTTGATCAGGGTGTCGCCGAACAGCAGGCACGCAACATCACTTTATTACTCATGGTACTGTTCGAAAATGTACATGTCCTGAATAGCCGCTCTGAAACCCGGTCTATTTTCCATCAATATTTATTCGGTAATAAATTTCTATTATTTGGAATGCTGACTGCACAGTCTATTCATATAGGCGCCATGTATACGCCAGGCCTGAAAGAAATTCTGCAAATACAATCGGTATCGCTGGATCAATGGTTTAATTTATTATGTATTGCGCTGACTCTTATAGCAGTTGATGAATTGCATAAGTTATATAACCACCACAAATCGAAACTTAACTAGGAAAATTCGGGTAAAAAACAGTAATCAGGGATATTATATTTTTCAGGATAACTGACTTTAATAAAATACAATCCTCCTGCCGCAGCTGTTGGACCTGCCTGAGGTCGATCTTTAACTGCAATTAATTCAGCCATCCAGTCAACCGGCTTTTCACCCTGACCAATCATCAATAATGAACCTGCAATATTTCTCACCATATGATGCAAAAAAGCATTAGCCTTAATATCAATATAAATAAAATCACCCTTACGACTAACATTCACATAATGAATACAACGACGCGCATGTTCAGCCTGACAGGCACTGGATCGAAATGAAGAAAAATCCTGATCGCCAATTAGACTTTGAGCCGCTTCATGCATAGCTTCTATATTAATTTCACCGTATCGCCAGTAAACCCTTTTATTCAACAATGCCGGACGAGCACTACGATTAGAAATCACATAACGATACTGTCTTGCCGTTGCGCTGAATCGAGCACTGAAATCATCATCTACTTCTCGCGCCCACAACGATGACACATCATCAGGCAAATGACGGTTAACACCGGCGACCCAGGCTTTTTCCAGGCGCTCAACTGCAACATCAAAATGAACCACCTGACCTGTTGCATGAACACCGGTATCTGTACGGCCGGCACAGATTACCTGAACCGGCTGATCAGCTATGATTGATAACGCAGTTTCCAGCTCGGATTGTACAGTACGCGTTCCATCGGTCTGCATTTGCCAGCCGCAGAAACGACTACCATCATATTCAACACCCAGTGCAATTCGCATAATTCATTCTATTTTAAATTAATTTCTTGTTAAAAATGAAAGATCCATCTAGAAAACTGACAAGCCAACAGCGCTAACAGTCATTCAAAAAACCAAACTATTAGTCCGCAAATGAACGCGGATTCACGCGAATAAAAGCATAAATATTTTTTAGCTACAATAATGCTCCGCAGCCGAACAAACAAAATGTTTGCGATTATTAACATTAGCTCCTTCGATAAACTCAGGACGCTTCGCGACTTGCGGACTAATCCTTATTTTTTTAAATATACAAACAAAAAACGGCATCAGGTAAAACCCAAGGCCGTTTATTGTTCAGATCAACAGAATAAGTTAACTGGCTTGTTGCAGCAGTTCTTCTGCTTCCTTCTGTTGCGCGTCATTGCCTTCCTGTTTAACTTCATCAAGAATACTTGCTGCACCTTCTTTATCACCCATTTCAAGATAAGCACGTGCCAGTTCCAGTTTTGTACCTACCTCATCTATCTCTTCTGATAGAGAAGAAATATCAAATTCATCATCGCCTGCATCAATGGAAATCTCAGCTTCACCGGCGTCGTCATCCATCGACATATCCAGCTCAACTTCACCCGCATCTTCCATATCAAAAGAAACTTCTTCTGAATCATCAGCGGCCATATCCATAGACAGGTCGAGCTCTTCATCGCCAGCAAGATCAAGCGATGCTTCTTCACCTGTATCGGTATCAGTGTCTATATCCATAGACAGATCCAGCTCTTCATCACCAGCAAGATCAAGCGATGCATCTTCACCTGTATCAGTATCCATATCCATAGACAGATCCAGTTCCTCATCATCAGCAATATTAAGCGCTAAATCATTATCTGTATCGGCATCCATATCCATGGATAGATCCATTTCATTTTCCGCAGATTCAGTTTCTACTTCAGAACTTTCTTCCAGACCCAGATCAGATGCTTCGAAATCAAGAGCAAAATCATCATCCATATCCAGTGAATCATCGGCTGTCTCAACCTCATCAGTTTCACCAGCATCCAGATCACCCAGATTAAATTCAAGATCTTCATCCATAGCTGAATCAGCAGACTCTTCTATCGCGTCATCCAGCGATAAATCTTCATCGAAACCAGACAGATCTTCTGCCAGATCATCAAGACCCTGCATTTCATCATCAGCAGATTCCATAGAACCCAAATCAAGTGGTTCACTCAATACCTGGGTAGCATCAGAATCCAGATCATCACCAAGATCCATTGCATCAGCATCTAGATCCAGATCAGTAGATTCTGGTTTTTGCGGCAATAAATCATCTGCACCCATACCTGAAACATCAATATCACCTGCTTCAAATAACGCATTAGCTGGACAAAGATCGCGCCCCATAAGTACAACACGATCCCAGTAAGATTTGTCATCACCTTTACGCTGCTTTACCTCTTCCGCAAGGTTGGCAAATGCATCACTATTTTTACCCGCAAAGTGTGTTTCCAGTAATTTCATCCGGTAGTCATCTCTGTCCGGATTAGCATTAATTGCATTGTTTAATAGATCTTCAGCCTGTTGATATATACCATAAGCCAGATAAACATCCGCTTCTGCCAGTACATCATCCTGCTCTTCTTCAGCCGGTGCAGCTTCCGAGTCACCTGCCAGACTCATTACCGTATCTTCCAGATCCTCATCAAAACCCGGCTCATTAGACACATCAGACAAGTCATCTGAATCCAGTTTTGTGGTTTCATCCAGAGCATTCATCTGAACAGTGGCATCTTCATCTAGATTATCTAATTCATCGGTTTCAGAAGGAGCTACCCATTCATCTTCATCCGAGGCATTAACACGCTTACGACGAATCAATAAAGCAATAAGCGCAATAACAGCCAGAATAGCGCCGCCAATAGCCGCTAGCATGCTGGGCTGATCAAGCAGTTTTTCAATAAAACTTTTCTGCTGAGTTTGTACAAAAGCCGGGACGCTAGTCTCTGGCATGACCTGTGCGGGTTCAGCCTCTACAGGCGCCATGGCTTCTGTTTCTGCACCTGCAGTTTCATCTACAAATAAAGCATCTTCTCCAGCCGGGGCCTGAGCTGTTTCATCCGTTACGACGGAACCTTCAGCGGCTGACTCTGCTGCCAAAATATCTGCCGCCATTTTTTCGGCATCCATTTCTTCCGTGCTGGCCTCAGCTGGCAACTCAACAACACCTGGCTGATCTTCTTCAGTTGTTGCCTGTGTATCTTCTACTGGCATTTCCGGCTGAACAGCTTCTGGCATTTCAGGTTCCGCAACAGCTTCGACTTCCTGTTTTGCACCTGTCAGATCCTGCTGCAATTTAGCCAGTTCCGAATCGTCCATTTCCAGTACACGGCCAACTCGTTCTTCAAGCTCATTTAAACGTGCACGTAAATTTTCTTTTTCAAGTCGTTCTGATTCAAGCGACTCGCGGGCCAGCGATAACTGATTTCTTAGCGCTGCAATCTGTACGCCTGGATCCTGCCCAGCTATATCAGCCTCACTACCTTCACCTTCACTGGCACTAACAATGGACAATTTACCCTGTTCCATTTCTGCCATGTCCTGCTGCATTTCGCCTGCAGACTGATCTGTTTCCATAGCTGAAGCGGGCGCTGCGCCGGTCTGTGACTGACGATATTCACGCCACAGCGATGCATGTGCTTTAACCTGTGCCAATGCCTGTTGGCGATCCAGACTATTAATAGAATTCCTGTCTGGCATGCGCAGGATATATCCACGTTTTACTCCGTGAATATTTTCTGCAATAAAAGCTTCTGGATTCTCACGTACCAGCGCCAGCATCATCTGCTCAACTGAAACAGATGCATCCGGGCGGAAACGATTGGCCATACTCCACAAGGTATCATTTTCTTTTACACGATAACTGCCACTGACATCCCGGGCCTGAGGCATGGCTTTATAGGTCACTTCACCACCCGCAGAATATGATTCAACTACTGCTGGCATCTGAGGCTGCATGACCTGTGCTTGCTGTTGATAATTTTCTGCAGGTCGACTGCTAACTGCCTGCGATGCATTCGCCGACTGAGCAACAGCTTGTTCAGCCGGATCAATAAAAGGACGGCCACCATCTTCCGATGCTGGACGAGAACTTTCTATACCTGAATAAACAGGGGGATCCAGGAGCAGGGTATACTCACGTAACATATGCCCTTCAGGCCAGTCAATTTCCACCAGAAAACTTAAAAAAGGCTCTTTAACAGCGCTCTTGGTAAACACTTTCACATAAGGCTTATCATCTTTAACAAGCACCTTGAATTTCAGCTGCTGAAGAAGAAAAGGTCTATCAATACCTGCACGGGCAAAAGCATCACGATCTGCCAGTTTAACAATCAGCTGCTCAGCATCCTCAGGGACTGCAGATAAAACCTCAATCTCTGCATCGAGCTCCTGATTAAGCGCTGAATTCAGCTCAATCTCGCCCAGACCTAATGTCTGTCCCTGGCCAGGCAATAATGCTGCCAGTACAGCCAAGCTTAAGGTTAATTTCCGCACCAGTTTTCCCCTCAATATCCCAAAGGTGTCTCAGTCATCAAAATGATGATGAACAAAATAATCAATAACTTAGCCCAATTGCTAAGAATACACTTTAGTATGCAAGTGTAACTATAGATTATAAATAGTCTTTTATCAAAATTTCGGCTATTTGAACACTATTTAAAGCCGCACCTTTACGAACGTTATCAGCCACTACCCATATATTCAGACCCTTATCGATAGAAATATCCTCTCGAATCCGGCCTACATAGGTTGGGTCATTATTGGCTCCCTCGGTCACAGCCGTCGGATAGCCGCCGTCTTTTCTCTCATCCAGCACCACTACACCCGGTGCTTTAGCTAATACTTCTCGACACTGCTCTGCTGTCATTTTCTCACGAGTTTCAATATGAACCGCTTCAGAGTGACCATAAAAAACCGGTACACGGACAGCTGTTGGATTAACCCGTATCGTATCATCTTCCATGATTTTGTTAGTTTCCCAAACCATCTTCATCTCTTCTTTGGTATAGCCGTTGTCCATAAAAACGTCAATTTG
>JAPHQX010000141.1 GCA_026196035.1 Gammaproteobacteria bacterium | reverse complement strand
GTTGTTCCAGTTGTTCTGGCATCATAACGTTGATTTTATCAATGACATTATTAGCTCGAGCATTTTCAATGCTGGCTTCCAGTGCCTGAGGGTCTATATCAACGGCATCACAGTGTTTTGCATTTAACAGTAGTGCAGCAATTCCCAGAACACCTGATCCACAGCCATAATCAAGAATGTTTTTGTCGTTTAGTGAGGCATCATTTAGCCATTGTAAGCAAAGTGCTGTGGTTGGATGTGTGCCTGTGCCAAAAGCTAGTCCTGGGTCGAGCATCAGATTAACAGCTTCAGGCTGAGGTGGTTGTAAATGTTTGGGGCAGACCCATAAACGATTACCAAACTGCATGGGTTTGTAATTGTCCATCCAGGCGCGTACCCAGTCCTTTTCTTCCAGTGGTTCTATACGAAGATTAACATCTGTTCCCAGATGTTCATTGATGTACTGTTTTAAAAAATTAATATCCGTATCAGCTTCAAACAGACCGGTGATAATGAGTTTGTCCCATAGTGGGGTTTCGCCTGGAGCCGGCTCAAGAACGGGCTTGTCTTCAGCGTCTTTAAAGGTAACGGATAGTGCGCCAGCCTCAAGCAGCACTTCTTCAGCATGTTCGTTATTAGCCTGTTCTGTGACCAGAGTGAGTTGAATCCAGGCCATAGTTTTAGTGAGAGATGTTTAGAGTGTACGGGGAACAGATAATTGATTGTTTAAAATGCAAATTTCTGCTCCCCGTAGTTCTGTAGAAAGATTGTCAGTAAAGATCCGGGTTGTTTAAAGTTAAATATCAGAATTTACTTTATCAGGACAGTCCCAGTTTCTTTTCAAGATAATGTATATCAGCACCGCCCGCTTTAAAAGCGGCATCTTTCATTATGTCCATCTGTAAGTCGATGTTGCACTTAATGCCTTCAATGACCATTTCTGATAATGCGCCCTGCATACGTGCAATAGCGATATCACGATCATCTCCATGGGTAATGAGTTTACCAATCATTGAGTCATAATGTGGCGGTACAGTATATCCAGCATATATGTGCGATTCTACACGTACGCCCGGACCACCTGGTGCATGAAATGCGGTTACTTTACCCGGTGATGGCATAAAGGTTTTGGCATCTTCGGCATTGATACGACATTCAACCGCATGACCTCGAATGACTATATCGTCCTGTGTCATACGTAAAGGTTCGCCTGATGCGATGTAGAGCTGTTCTTTTACAATGTCGACACCAGTGACCATTTCGGTAACCGGATGTTCAACCTGAACACGGGTATTCATTTCTATGAAATAAAATTCACCGTTTTCGTAGAGGAATTCAAATGTACCAGCGCCACGGTAACCCATCTGTATGCAGGCTTCGACACAGCGGCCACCAATTTTCTGACGTAACTCTTCAGTGATGCCGGGTGCAGGGGCCTCTTCAACAACTTTTTGATGGCGGCGTTGCATTGAGCAGTCACGTTCACCCAGGTGAACAGCATGGCCCTGGCCATCTGACAATACCTGAATTTCAACATGTCGAGGATGCTGGAGAAATTTTTCCATGTAAACGACATCGTTGTTAAAAGCTGTGGCTGCTTCTGTTTTGGTCATGGAGATTGCATTTAATAATGCAGCTTCTGAATGAACTACGCGCATACCACGGCCACCACCACCGCCGGCGGCTTTAATAATAATTGGGTAGCCAATTTTTTTAGCCAGTTGAATGTTGGTTTTTGAGTCTGTTCCCAGTGCGCCATCTGAACCCGGTACGCAGGGAACGCCAGCTTTTTGCATGGCCTCAATGGCCGCTACCTTATCGCCCATTATTCTGATCGAGTCTGATGTAGGGCCAATAAAAATGAATCCACTGTCTTCAACGCGTTCTGCAAAGTCGGCGTTTTCTGAAAGGAAACCATAACCGGGATGAATGGCAGTGGCATCAGTTACTTCAGCTGCGCTGATAATGGCAGGAACATTTAAATAACTTTGTAGAGAGGGTGCAGGGCCTATGCATACAGATTCATCAGCAAGGCGTACGTGTTTTAAGTCACGGTCGGCTTCAGAATGTACAGCAACGGTTTTTATGCCCAGCTCGCGACAGGCTCGTAAAATACGTAGAGCAATTTCGCCTCGGTTGGCGATGACAACTTTATCTATCATGATCTTCTTTGCTTATTCGATTATATATAGTGGTTGGCCGAACTCAACTGGCTGACCATTTTCAACCAGGACGGCTTTAACAGTACCGGACTTGTCAGCTTCTATCTGGTTGAGTATTTTCATGGCTTCAATGATGCACAATGTATCGCCTTCATTGACATGTTTGCCAACTGCGGTGAAAGCAGGCGTGCCAGGTGAAGGTGAAGAGTAGTAGGTGCCGACCATGGGCGATAAGACTTTGTGGCCACTGACTTCAGCTTCTGCAACGGGTTCTTCTACTGCGGGAGCTGCAGCCGGTGCTGCTGCTGGTGCGGGAGCATACTGAGGTGCCATAAACTGAGCCGGTGCGGGAGCAGCGGCCATCTGACGAGAAATGCGTACAGATTCTTCGCCTTCTTTGATTTCAATTTCAGCTACACCGGATTCATCCAGTAGCTCAATTAATTTTTTTATTTTACGTATATCCATTAGGTACTTAACCTCATGTTCATGAATTCGAAAGTTGATCGTCTGCTGCACGCAGGGCCAGTTCATAGCCCATGGGTCCCAGCCCGGATATCACCCCAACGGCAATATCAGAAAAATAAGAATGTTTACGGAACTCCTCTCTGGCATGCACATTAGATAGATGCAGTTCAATGAAAGGTATTTTTACACCACTTAGAGCATCCCGGATGGCGACACTGGTATGGGTGAATGCAGCCGGGTTGATAATAATAAAAGCAGTGCCGTCATCCTGAGCCTGATGAATACGCTCGACTAGCGCATGTTCCACATTACTTTGTAGATGACTTACTGTATGACCCATTTTGCTCGCCTGATGTGTCAGGTTTTCGATAATATCGCCAAGTGACTTATTACCATAATGTTCCGGTTCTCTGCTGCCAAGAAGGTTCAGATTAGGACCATTTAGTATGAGAATTTGAGCCATGAAAAGGTTTTTATGTATCTGCTAGTGATTAACACGGGATTTTGCATGGATTTTGGCCTAAAGTCTACCCGTTATTAGAAGTTATACGCCAAATCGCTGAAGATCGGCGCAAATTAGCAATGAAATTTTGATAGACATCACATAGATCGGTTGTGGGTATTTATATTGCTGTTATGGATTTAGATAAAAAATGAGGGAAGCCAGCGGAATTAAATCTTGTGTTTATAACTGAATACTTAAATGGTTATGTCGGAAAAGAGTACTGGTTAACTATCAAGTTAACCAGAATGAGTAATAATTCCTTAAGAAAAACAGGTAATACTACTGTTAGTGATTAATTTTACAGGTTGCTATGTTACTACTGAAAAAGATAATAAATTTTGATGCCCTGTTTTTTCTGTTTGCGGGCTATTTGATCATTAAAGGATTGATGAATAGAGAAGGTAGCTTTCTTACGGCAGAAACCGGTATTGGCTATATGCTGGGAATCATAGGCGGTTCGATGATGCTGTTACTGCTATTTTACCCTCTGCGTAAACATCTACGCCTGATGAGAAACTGGGGTCCTATCAGGTACTGGTTCAGGTTACACATGATGCTTGGCGTAGCAGGGCCAGTGCTGGTTCTGTATCACTCGAATTTTGGTTTTGGGTCAACTAATAGCAATATTGCTATGATCTGTATGCTGGTGGTTGCGGGTAGCGGCCTGTTCGGTCGTCTGTTTTATAGCAAAATACACGATGGTCTCTACGGTCGAAAACTTGAGCTTGCAGAATTAAACCGGGAATTACAACAAAGCAAGGAGCAGCTTGGTGCGAAATTGTCACAGCAGCTTGAGCAGTATCAACAATCCCTTTTGCGAACCAGGGTGCTGCCGGTGATGCTGTTATCTATGCCTGTGGTTTATATGAAAATTCCGTTGTTACGCCGCCGTATACTGAAGAAAATAGATCGCTCAGCTGATCAGGTGGCAGAAGTAAGCCAGTTGAAACACTACCTGTTACGTTATTTTCTTCAGATTAAACGCGTCTATGATTTTGTTCTGTGTGAACGACTGTTCTCACTATGGCATGTTTTGCATATCCCGCTTTTCATTATGATGGTTATTAGCGGCATTATTCACGTATTTGCTGTGCATTTATATTGATTGTGATTGAGTGATTATGCGGCACAATTGTTTTCGACTATCCATAATGATTTGTCTGCTGTTGTTTGTGGGTGCCACAGCGTCAGCGGACAGTTTCGAAAAACTTTTAATGCCGGGAAAGGTCGTTAATGGTCACGCCAAATACGAGGATAATTGTAATAAATGCCATGACGTTACGGATAAAAGCAGGCAACGGAGCTTGTGTCTTGATTGCCATGAAAAAATAAAAGCAGATATTGATAAAGTCACTGGTTATCATGGTAAACACGAGGCGGCAAGCAGACAAAATTGCAAGCTTTGTCATATTGATCACGAAGGCAGGGATGCGGATATTATCAAGCTGGATAAGCGGGTGTTTGAGCATGAATATACAGATTTCAAGCTTCAGGGTGCTCATGTCCGGGTCGAGTGTACGCAGTGTCATGTTGAAAATAAAAAGTATCGTGAAGCGCCGTTACAATGTTATCAATGTCATGACAAAAATCCTCATGATAAGGAGATAGGTAAAAAATGTAATAGCTGTCACAGTCAGGATTCGTGGAAGGTTTTCAAGTTTGATCATGATAAAACAAAATTTGCACTTAAGGGTCGGCACAAGAAAATTAATTGCAACAGCTGTCATATGAATGACAGGTATAAAAATACACCGCGTCAATGTTATTCCTGTCATAGTGTTGATGATGTGCATACAGGTAAAAATGGTAAAGAATGTGCAAAGTGTCATGGTGTTGATGACTGGAAAAAAACCAGTTTTGACCATGATAAAAAAACAAAATTTTCACTCAAGGGCAGGCATAAAACTGTTTCCTGTGCTTCGTGTCATGTAAAGAATCCGTATAAAGTAAAAATCAAGAAAGACTGTTATTCATGTCATCGTTCAGATGATAGTCATCATGGTTATTATGGAAAGAAATGTAATGACTGTCATGGTGTAAGTCGTTGGGGAAAAATCCATTTTGATCATGACCGAGATACGAAATATCGTCTCAGCGGTAAACATAAGCAGGCGCAATGTGTTTCATGTCATAAAGGATATGTCTACAAAGAAAAACTGCCTACAAAATGTGTTGATTGTCATGCGATTGATAATGTTCACAAGTCAGGAAAAACCGCAGACTGCTCGGAATGTCACAATACGCGATCATGGGTCGAAAAAATTAGTTTCGACCATGATATGAGTCGTTTTCCGCTGATAGGTCTTCATGCAATTACTGCATGTGATGACTGTCACCTGTCGAAACAGTATAAAAATATTTCCATGAAATGTAATGACTGTCATAAACCGGATGATGTGCACAAATCCAGGTTAGGCATTAAATGCGAATCGTGTCATAACCCTAATGGCTGGAAATACTGGCGTTTTGATCATGCAAAAGATACTCGCTTTAAGTTAACGGGGGTGCATGACAAGATCGATTGTTATGACTGTCATAATCAGGCAGTAAAAGAAATTTCTATAGATAAATCCTGTGGCAGCTGTCATCAAGGTGATGATCCGCATAACATGCAGTTCGGCAGGCAATGTGAACAATGTCATGATACTGAATCGTTTTTGCATATTAAAATGTTTAGACGATGAGATAAGGAGAATGTTATGAAAACCATGAGTACGGTTGATGTTGTGAGAAGATTATTCATTTTCTTTGTCCTTTGTTTTACGAATGCTGTTTTTCTGAATATCTCTGTTGCCGAGACAGCTATGTCGGATAAGTTTGATCATAGTGAGACAGGATTCATGCTCAGTGGTCAGCATAATATTTTGTCCTGCGAGTCATGTCATGTCAGGGGTATATTTAAAGGTATCCCCAGAACCTGTGAAGGTTGCCATGAGAGGGTTGCCCAGATTGCATCGAGTATTAAACCAGTTAATCACCTGTATACTAATGCCAGTTGTGATGATTGCCATATGGATAGCAGCTGGACCATCGTGCGTATGGATCACAGTGAATTAACCGGTGCCTGCGATAGTTGTCACAATGGAAGTAAAGCGGAAGGCAAACCTGCTGATCATATCGTAAGTAGTTTTAACTGTGATAACTGTCACCTGACGCTGGCATGGTTACCGGCTCGTTTTGACCATTCCAATATTACTGCGGCCTGTTCAACCTGTCATGATGGTGTTACGGCAACGGGCAAGTCAGTAACTCATGTATCAACCAGTCT
>JAPHQX010000091.1 GCA_026196035.1 Gammaproteobacteria bacterium | reverse complement strand
TGAATCAGGCAATGAGTAATATTGCCAGGGTTGTCAAGCCGGGCGGTAAAATTGCTATCAGCAGTTTTACCGGTGATGCCTTTGAGCCTTATTCACAAATGTTCCTGGATTGTTATCAGTCCTTTGGCAAAGAGATTCCACCGCTGTCCTGGAAACGTCTGGATACTGAAGAGAGCCTCCGTTCAGTGTATGCAGCAGCAGGTATCGATGATGTGAAAATGCATTTTGAATCATTGTCCTATGATATGGAAAATGAAAGTCACTGGTGGGATGTGGTCTGGAATGCGGGATATCGTGGGCTGTTAAATCAGTTGACTGAAAATCAACAGCTTGAATTTAAAAAACGCCATCTATCCGAGGTTGCTGGTTATTGTCAGCATAATGGAGCAAGCTTAAATACCGATATCGTCATTGCCATTGGTACTAAAGTTTAACTTTTGTATGAAAACACTTTATAAAAAAATTATAATTACGATTATTCTACTGCTGTGTATTTTTCTGGTGCAGATGGGCTGGCTGGATGATCAGGGTAAAAATTATACCGAGCAGGGATTAAAGCGTGCACTGGTTACCTATGCAGTTGCCCGTGGGCTTAATGGTGTGATTTCTGTAGCTCAGGGTACGGAAATTGCCGTGCAACCGGTGGGTGTCGGGTTGACGTTTACACCAGGTCAGATACTCGACCCGGTGAATGATTTAATCGAACGTTTTTCCACCGTGGTACTGGTGAGTGGTGCGTCGCTGGGTGTTCAGCGTATGTTGATTGAAATTACTGCCTGGATCTGGTTTAGTATTTTGTGTTCACTGATGTTGCTGGTGTCTGTGTTTACCATGTGGAAATTTCGATCAGAACATTCAGACAGTTCTCGATTTTTATATAAAACCACGGCTGTTTTATTACTGGTGCGTCTGGCGGTACCGTTGATTGCGGTAGTCAATGAAGGTGTTTACCTGGTGTTTCTACAGCCGCAATACGAAGAGTCCAGCAAGCAACTGGAAATGACCACGAAAAATGTTGATCAGCTAGAGCAGAACACGAAACCACCACAGCTAAATGCAAATTCCGATTCCGTAGTTGAAAAAATGCAGGCCCTGTATAACTCCGCCGCCGATGCGATGGATATTCAGCAGCAACTGGCTTCATTAAAGCAGACGGTGAGTGACGTAAGTCAGCATGCGCTAAATTTAATGGTGGTGTTTGTCCTGCAAACAATTCTTCTACCAATACTGTTTATATTTATTATTTATAAGTCAGTCATAAGATTGTTGAGTATTTGACATGTCAGATGATCAGATTTCCTGTGACCTGAATTCAGAGCCGGATTATTCCGCTGTTCAGATTGTTGAAATCGATGCGTCTGAAGTTCAGGATTATCGTCAGGCCATGAAGCTTGCCGATGAAAAAGCCGAAGAACTGCTGGGTGATTATATGCTGTTATCCTGGTATGACCGGGACCGGGATTTTGAATCGCCGCAACATGCAAGTGAATGTCATCAGGATAGCGCAATACCCGGATATGTTGATTATGGTATTTATCACGGCGCAAAATTAAAAATTGATATTGGGCAGGGACGTTTTGTGTTTTTTTATCTTCCCATTGATGTTTGATTATTGAAATGTACATCAGGTTGGGGTTCGCTGCACTCACCCCAACCTACGGCAATAGTGTATTCAGGAAAAAGATCTGTAGGTTGGACTAAGCGCAGCGATGTCCAGTAAAAAAATGAACACAGGGAAAAAGGAAGCGGATGTTCAAATGAAGATGTGTAGGTTGGACTGAGCACAGCGATGTCCAACAAAGAAATGGACGTAAGGAAAAAGGAGAGGGATTTCCAGATGAAATATCGCAGGACGAACATAGAAAACGGTACCTATTTTTTCACAGTAAACCTGATGGAGCGGACACGCACATTGCTGGTTGATGAAATAGATGTATTGCGTGATGTGATGAATAAGGTAATGAAACAGCATCCATTCAAGCTGGATGCTATGGTGGTGTTGCCTGATCATTTACATGCAATGTGGACATTGCCATTGGGTGACAAGGATTATCCCGCCCGCTGGATGTTGATTAAATCAGGGTTTTCAAGGCAGATGATGAAGGGTGAGCGACGAAGTGCCAGCAGGATAAAGAAAGCTGAACGTGGCATATGGCAGCGTCGTTATTGGGAGCATTTAATTCGGGATGATCGAGATTATGAGCATCATGTAAATTATATTCATTACAACCCGGTAAAACATGGATATGTACAGAATGCAGTGGATTGGCAATATTCCAGCATACATCGATATATAAATAATGGTGTTATTAATCAAGACTGGGGATGCCTGGATGAAAATTTTGACGTTTCTGGATTTGGTGAAAGGTGATTGTTGTTATCTTATGGTTGTGTTGGGGTTCGCTGCGCTCAACCCAACCTACGGTTATAGAGTGCTCAGGGTGAAGAATATGTAGGTTGGACTGAGCGTAGCGATGTCCAACAAAACAAAATAATATTGTGGCTTCGCTGTGCTCACCCCAGCCTACGGTTTTAAAGATATGGCTTTGAATTAATGTGTGTGTCTTTGCTGTCGCTGGCTACCCTGTAGTTGTCTTGATGCCTGTTTGTCATGTTTTAGATTAAACTTCGGCAGACCTTTTATACCTGACAATTTAAAATCCATTAACAGTTTTTCTTCAACACTTGAGGTTTCTATGTTCAGGCAGTCTGTCATGCCCAGGTAAAGCAGTTTAAACAGGCGTTCTAGCGAAAACTTGTGGGTCTGTGCAGTTTCTTTAAAAATCCAGTCACTTAATGTTAAAAAATTCTCGAACGGTCTATCACCAAAGATAAGGTCTTTGCTGTTTTTGAATCGGCCGTTATTAATTATGATATCCCAGTAACGGGCAAAACGATTCAGTCGTTGCATGGTGGTAAAATCAATGTCGCGGTTACTAAGGATGGTGTAGGGTGCCTGGGGATTGAATATCAAGTTGAATTCATCGGTGTGGCGAATAATGGGTGTTCCTCGCAGGCGTTTTAAAATACCCACCTGAATTTCATCGGGATTAATCTGTATGAGTTCATTGAAGCCTCTGGCGAATGTCTCTATATCTTCACCGGGCAGGCCAATGATTAAATCGGCATGGATATGGGCATGACTGTTCTGTTTAAGCCACTGGATGTTGTCACGAGTTTTTTCATTATTCTGTTTGCGGCTAATGAGTTGCTGAATGTTCGGGTCCAGGCTCTGGATGCCTATTTCAAATTGCAAACTATGTGCTGGAAAACGTTGAATCGTGGCTTTGAGTTTTTCTGGTAAGTGATCAGGTATTAATTCGAAATGCAGAAACAGATCGTTATCGTTCTTATCGAGAAAGAACTCCATTATTTTAATGCTGGTATCGATTTTTAAGTTAAAGGTTCTATCGACAAATTTAAAATTTCGTACACCTCGTTGATAGAGCGTTTCCATTTCTTGCAAAAATAAATCAAGATCAAATGGGTAAACTGTTTTATCCAGCGAAGATAAACAGAATTCACATTTAAACGGGCAACCGCGTGATGCTTCGACATAAATAATACGATTGGCTACATCTATATCATTGTAATAATGATAAGGCAGTTTAATTTCTTCCAGTTTAAATGGTAGTGGCTGGATAATTTTATTAAAAGGTTTTTTACCGGCTAAGAGTGTTTCGCAGGTTTCTCTAAAGGCAATATCAGCAGTACCGTTAATTACATAATCGGCATATTGGATAATATCCTGTTTATCGTGTTCGTAGCTGACTTCGGGGCCGCCGAGGATGATAATAATATCGGGCGCAATCGTTTTAATTAACTGGATGATTTTTAGTGTCTGTTCAACATTCCAGATATAAACACCAAAGCCAATAATTTCTGGAAGACAGGAGATCAGGTCTTCGGCTATATCCAGTGGGCGTGAATTGATATTGTATTCGAGAAGCTGTGTGTCTTTCTCAAGTTCGCCCATATTCGCCATCAGGTAACGCAAGCCAAGAGATGAATGAATATAACGAGCATTCAATGTCGTTAGAATAATAGAGGGGTTATCGTTATGCTGGGTCAGTGCCTGGTTCATCAGGCATTATTATACAGTTAGCTTAAGAGTGGGTGAAATAATAATATTTTCGAGTGAAAAAAAGTATACATATGAATATCACAATTGGAAGTGGATGAATAGACCCCGTCGCACCTGCCTGCTGGTTTGTATTTCTTGGCTTTTCTCCAATGCCGCTGGTATAGCTGATTATGCCATTGGCTATACCATCTGTATCGCCCGGGCCACCGTCAGTTATCTGAATGGTTGCCTGGGTGCGATCGGCATTAAAATAAACCCGCTCCGACGTTTCGGACCAGCCACCGGCTGTAAATGTTAAATTGTTAAAATCCCTTGCGCCACTGTTGTCGATCCAGCCATCTGTGCTGATGTACTGGTAATATTCAAAATTTTCTGGTGCTGGTTGCGGAAAGAACAGGGTGATTTCAACCATGGTACCCGGGTTGTTTACATGAACTTCAAAATCCAGCAGGTCATATGGAAAGCTGGCGGGTCTGTTATTGGTATCAGTAATACTGTCTGAGCTTATAGGTTGTAATACACTGATTTCTACATTATTTAATGGATCCTGTGTGTTTATACTTAAGGCCATTGGTTCACTGTTGTTGCTGTAAAAGCTAATTGCATCCACCGGGAATGTTGTAATGCCATTGTCTATCAGAGTTATTGAGGTTGTTGCTGTGTCTGTTAATCCTTTTGAATCTGTAGCTGTTAGTTCAAAGTCCATGGTCATACCGCTTTCTGCTGCTGTAATGGATGGCAGCGTAAAGTTAATATATGCCTGGTTATTAATTGGCAGGGTAATGCATGAGGCACCACAATTGATCTGTTGCCAGAGTATACTGGCAATATCGTTGTTAGGGTCGGTGATTACACCATTCAGATAAATAGTTTCACCTTCAAGGTATATTTGATTGTCACCCGCAAGAACAACAGGTGGTAAATCATTTAATGTTAACGTGGCTGTGATTGAGTTTTGAACGGAGCCTTCGTCACCGGTAACGGTTAATTGAATGTCAATGGTACTGGCCAGGTTATCGGGTGTAGTAAATGTAAATTGATGAGTATTTGTCGGGCCTGGATTCAGTATGGCCGAACCTGCTGTTTGACTCCAGCTGTAGGCTGTTACGGGGCCATCGGGATCATTCGAATAATTGCCATATAAACTGATCAGGCCATTATTAGCAATAGCGGTAATCACTGTGCCTGAGGCATCAGTTATTTTTGCCACTGGCGGGTTGTCCAGATCATTCACCGTAATATTAACGGTATCTGTTGCCTGTAAACCCTGAGTGTCAGTAACGGTGAGTTGAAAACGTAAAGTATCACCTGATGATGACACCAGTGGCGAGGTAAAGCTGGGGGAGGCAATGCTGTTATCATTCAATGTTACGATTGTATTACCAGCAGTCTGTTCCCATAAATAGCTGGTTGGATTTGTGTCTTCAGTATCTGAAGAGGCTGTTCCATCAAGCGTCACCAGAGTGTTTTCGATTGCGCTGGGCTGGTCTGGTCCTGCATTGGCAATCGGTGGGGTGTTTGTGTCACCTGTTGCCTGAATAAAAACACTAACCGTATCGGTACTGGTATTACCGTCATTATCAGTCACTGTGAGCCTGAAGATTAGTTCTGTTGCACCTGTCGGAGCATCAAATGTTGCAGTGTCCGTGTCGGCATTATTTAGAGTCACAGCTGTGCCAGATAATTGCTGCCATTGATAACTCATCGTGCCGTCATCTGTTGATGCGCTGCCATCGAGTAGGACGTTTGTAGTGCCTTCAGTTACTGTCTGGTTGCTACCCGCATTGGCTGTTGGGGGTTGTTGTACCTGAATACTGATGCTGGTGCAGGTAGTAAAGCCATCAGTGCTGTCTCTGGGAGGACCCTGACCGGTCACTCGGGTTGTTATTTCCTGTCCATCACCATTGACGGGTAATCCACAGGCATACAATGTTGTTGTTCCAGCACTTGGGGGAGCCTGCCAGTTGAACAGCCATTCAACATCATAACTGGAGCCAGTATTGGTGGTGGCTTTTCGGTTGCTATGTACCAGTTCATTATTGGTGACCAGGGTTTCACCGTTAGCAGCAGTTAGAATGCCATTTGAGGCGGATAGATTAAAGCCGCCATGGGTGACATCCTGTGTATGGGGCGCAACTAGCTTTAATGTGTAAGGGTTATTTGAGCCTGTAAGAACAGTTGTGTTGCCAGTTATTGAAAGTGTATTTGTTGGTGCACTGGCTGGTGCTGTATGACAGGCGTGACAGGAATTGCTACCGGTTTCAGATAATGAATAACCGGGTATACCTGTCTGACTGGACTGCGCCTGGGCGACAAACAGTAGAAGCCCTGTTACTGTAAATAATTGTTTTAAATTCAGTCTGTTATACATAAGGCCTGACCACCGATACAAAACGGATTTCAAACATTTTACTGGTTTATCATTTGAAACCTGTCTTTGACAGGCGTAAAGACTATTGGGGGCTGAGGATTTATTGTGTAAGCCTTTTAAATATAGCTGATAGATCCTGCTTTTCCTTGAAGAAAATGAGGATATTGCTGGAAGATAGCTATTTTTCAGATAATCGGTCATTTTGATGGGTAATACCTGAATTCAACCAGGGCCTTGACGCCTTCCATGGGGATATCATTGGCCAGTGCGGCGCCCCCGG
>JAPHQX010000132.1 GCA_026196035.1 Gammaproteobacteria bacterium | reverse complement strand
GCCGAAGAAAAAACATCCGGACAGAATACGCTCAAAACAGAAGATATTATTTTTGAATTTATGCTCAATGCATTACGGCTGAAGGAGGGATTTGAAATACAGACCTTTGAAACACATACTGGTCTATCTGCAAAGTTAATTGAATCTACCTGCACACAGGCGATAGAAAAAGGATTGCTTGAAAAACAGGGCCAGCATTTAAAACCCTCTGAACTGGGCTACCGTTTTTTAAACGATCTGATGAATTTATTTAACTAAATACTATTTAATATCGCCCATCATTTTCTTCTGATCTTCAAGACGCTGATCCAGCATTTCCTGTACACCCCTGGCATTATCAATCAGCTCTTCGACGCCTTCCTTGCTATAAGGATTCTTGACTATATTAGTGACTTTAGGCCCCGATGCTGTCTCTTCCTCTTCTTCCTCGGGTATTTTTATAGCCTGTATAACATTCTGATCTGGCTTCAGATGCTTTTCCTCTGCTACCACACCCGCAGGCGGTATACTGCCAAAATGCTGTACTCCATTTTCATCGACCCATTTATAAACCGTTACTGCCTTATCCGTCACCACATTTGTAATATTCTCTGGCACTTTAGGCTTTTCAGCCTGACCGCCACCCCAGCCAAAATTCTGCAGAAAATCGGGTATTTCACCGCCGCCAAAATAATAATAAGGCGCCGCCATCAGAATACCGACAATGAGGCCTACTTTTATTAACAGTTTTTTAATCATATTAGGTCCTTTGCTGTTCCACAGATATTGATATTAGGGGCTTGCCGACCCAAATGCCACAGATTGGCAGAATTTTATCTCCCAGCCCTTGCCGGGCAAGGTCGGAAAGAGTAATATACGCGGCTCACTACGTACAGCGACAGGTTTAGAGGCTCAAAATGAAGCCAGAGACACACCCACAATACAACGAAATTAACGTAACTTGCAGCTGTGGCAACAATTTTGCTACTCGCTCAACTTACAGTAAAGACGCTCTTCAGATTGAAGTTTGCTCACAGTGCCATCCTTTTTACACTGGTAAACAGAAAATCATGGATACCGGCGGACAGGTTGAGAAATTCAACAAGCGTTTCGGCAAGAAATAATAAGCTCGCTAATCACTATTATGCGACCTTTAGAAAAGGCACTTTTAATAAGTGCCTTTTTTTATGTCCCCACAACACTGGCATTTGACTGTCCTGCTGACCATTTTGATGAAATAGCCACAGTAAAGTCAGTTCACGATGGCGACACTCTGAAACTCAGCGATGGCCGTAAAATCCGCCTCATCGGCATCAATACACCGGAACTTGCCCGGGACAACCAGCCCGCAGAACCCTATGCCGAACAGGCGCGAAACAGCCTGAATCAGTTAATCAAACAGTCCGCGCATGAAGTCAAACTGGTCTATGGCAGAGATCGTAAAGACAAATACAGACGTACTCTGGCACATCTATATCTAAGCAGTGGCCAGAACATCCAGGCCCAGCTCATTAAACAGGGCCTGGCCACCGCCTTTACCACGCCACCCAATGACCACCAGGCCAGATGCTACCGAGCGCTGGAACAAACGGCCATTCAACAACAGCTCGGCATCTGGTCACTGGATAATTATCAAATTCTGCTATCCGATAAACTGCCAGAAAACACAAAAGGCTTTCACCGCATAGAAGGACAGGTGCTAGAAATATCTCAGAGCAAGAAGTCATTCTGGATTCATCTGCACGGTAACATCCGTATCCGCATCGCCGGTGATGATCTTAAATATTTTGATCTCAACCAGCTTCAGCAACTCAAAGATAAAACGATCCGCATACGTGGCTGGCTGCATCCGAAAAAGAAGGGGTATTTTATCAATTTAAGACACCCGGATTCCTTAAGCCTAATATCACCCTTAAAACATTAGTGGTACTATAACGCCTTCTTATTAACCCCTTAGACCCAACACAGATTGTATGAAAGCAAAATTTAAACAGGCTGCACTGGATTACCATAAAAACCCCAAACCGGGCAAAATCGCCACTGAAATTACCAAGCCCTGCAATACCCAGAGAGACCTGTCACTTGCTTATACACCGGGCGTCGCTGAACCGGTTCGTGCCATCGCCATCAACAAAGATGATGCCTACAAATATACCGCTAAAGGCAATCTCATTGCCGTGATTACCGATGGCAGTGCTGTTCTGGGCCTGGGTAATGTCGGTGCTCTGGCGGGTAAACCGGTCATGGAAGGTAAAGCGGTGCTATTTAAGCGTTTTGCCGATATTGATGTGTTTGATATTGAGGTTGATACACAAGATACAGAAGAATTTATCAAAACCGTAGCCCATATTGCACCCACCTTTGGTGGCATCAACCTGGAAGATATTTCTGCACCCCGCTGCTTCGAAATCGAACGTCGCCTGGATGAAATGCTGGATATCCCGGTGTTTCATGATGATCAGCACGGCACAGCTATTATTATTGCCGCTGGCCTGATGAATGCCATGGAACTACAGGGCAAAAAAATTGAGACCGCCCGGATCGTTTGTATGGGTGCCGGTGCCGCCGGTATCGCTTCGATGAAATTACTCGCCGGCCTGGGTGCTAAAAAAGAAAACATGATCCTGCTGGATCGCAACGGTGTTATCCACAAACAGCGTGATGACCTGAATGAATTCAAAATTGAATTTGCTAATGACACAGATAAACGCACGCCGATGGACGCCATGACCGATGCGGATATTTTTATTGGTGTTTCCGGTCCGGATTTATTAACACCGGATATGCTAAAAGCCATGGCACCAAATCCGATCGTGTTTGCCCTGTCGAACCCAAGCCCGGAAATACAACCGGATCTGGCCCATCAGACCCGTGATGATATTTTAATGGCCACAGGTCGTAGCGATTATCCCAACCAGGTGAATAATGTACTGGGTTTTCCCTATATTTTCCGTGGCGCCATGGATGCCCATGCCCATAGCATTACCCAGGAAATGCACATCGCTGCAGTCCATGCCATTTGCGCACTCACCCATGAACCCGTACCACAGGAAGTACTCGACGCCTATGAACTGGAGCATCTTGAATTTGGACATGACTACATCATTCCCAAACCGATTGATCCCCGTTTGATTGAACGTATTCCACAGGCTGTCTCCCGAGCGGCTATTGATAGTGGTGTCGCACGCATCAACATCGACTAGTTCAAAAACAGGCCCCCTTAAACTTGACCCGGCACTGGAGCTGCTACACTCCAGTAACTCGAATAAAAAAAACCAAGGCCGGAATTAATGAACAAGATAACCGTAGTTGGCGCAGGACGCGTAGGTGAGTCCACTGCTCAATTTATTGCCACCCAGGATTTATGCCGGGAAATCGCCCTGCTGGATATTAACGAAGGCGCAGCATCTGGCGCTGCACTGGATATTCAGGAAGATGCCCCGCTATTCAAATTTGATACCCGTTTAAGCGGCAGTGCTGATCCGGAAATTATGGCGGATTCAGAGTTAATTATTATCACCGCAGGTATTCCGCGCAAACCGGGCATGTCACGCTCCGATGTCATGGAAGTCAATGTAAAAGTCACCGACCAGATTATCGCCAACACCCTGAAATATGCACCTGATGCCATGATGCTGTTTGTCTCCAACCCGGTCGACATACTCACCTATCGCGCATGGAAAAAAACCGGCTGGGATCGTAATCGAATTTTCGGCCAGGCCGGCGTTCTCGACTCAACCCGCATGGCCAGTTTTATTTCACTGGAAACCGGTTACTCATCAATGGATATAGATGCCATGGTGCTCGGGGGTCACGGAGACTCCATGGTGCCGATGATGCGTTACACCACCATCGCAGGCATCCCCATCAGTAATTTCCTCGACCAGGAAAAAATTGATGATATTGTGACCCGCACCCGCAATGGCGGAGCTGAAATTCTAGCCCTGCGCCAGAACAGCAGCGCCTTTGCTGCACCCGCGGCCGCCGTATCCGTCATGGTGGATGCCATCGTTAATGACCGTAAACGTATCCTGCCTTCGGTTGCCATTCTGGATAATGAATATGGCTGTAATGACATGGCCATTGGCGTACCCACGGTACTGGGTAAAAACGGCATGGAGAAAATCATTGAGCTTGATCTCAATAAACAGGAACAGAGCGACTTTGATAGCTCGGTTGACCAGGTGAAAAATGACCTGGCCGTACTGGCTACTTTATAAAATCCAGGTCCGCAAATGCACGCGAATAAACGCAAAAATATTAATACTTAATATAACAACTCAAGCCTTTAATAAATAAAGTTATAAGCAGTTATAGTGACAGGGCAGCTTTAAACATTGGTATTTATTTGCGTAAGCTCCTTCGATACACTCAGGACGCTGTGCGATTCGTGAAAAATACAAAACTTAAAATCTCATAATCTCGCTTTCTAATTCAAACCAGCTTGGCTAAACTACCCCCATGAGTAAACCCCGCGCCTACCTGATCGATTCCAGTATCTACATTTTCCGAGCCTGGCATGTATTCGATGACTCGATTACCGATATAGATGGTAATCCCACTAACGCGGTGTATGGTTTCAGCGAATTTTTATACCAGCTAATACAGCAAAAAAAACCGGAATATATTGCCTGCGCCTTTGACGAGCATCAGACCGACTCATACCGCTGCAATATCTATCCAGAATACAAAGCCAACCGCCCTCCGGCACCAGAAGAATTAATTGTTCAATTTGAATACTGCCGCGAATTCTGTCGTGCAGTGGGTATACCCGAATTTGGCAGCCATCGCTTTGAAGCCGACGACATCATTGGCACACTGGCAAATCGTTTACGCAACGAAGGCTATGACATCACCATTGTCAGTGCCGATAAAGACCTGACACAACTGATACTCGGTGAAAAAGATGCCTGGTGGGACTTTGCCCGCGGCAATGTACTCAACCACAAAGGCGTAGAAAAACACTGGGGCGTCAGACCCAACCAGATTGCTGACCTGCTCGCACTTTCCGGCGACAAGGTCGACAATATCCCCGGCATACCCGGCGTCGGTTATAAAATGGCATCTAATCTGTTAAAGAAATATCCCAGCGTAGAAAGTGTTTTAGAAAATATTGAAAATATTTCAGCAATGAAATTTCGTGGCTCAGCAAGAATCCAGAATCTGGTCAATGAACATCAGGCTATTTTACCGATGAATAAACAGCTCACCACCATCGTCACCGACGCTGAATTTAAAAATCACCAGAAAGACATCCGCTGGCAAGGTATTAACGAAAAAATATTCCATGAATTATTTGATGCCCTTGATGTCAGTGACAACCGCAGGCAACGCTGGCTGGACCTGCAACCTGCCTGATGAGCAAACTGGTTTTATTCAACAAACCCTACGGTGTAATTTGCCAGTTCAGCCCCGATGAAAAACACACATCACTGGCAGAATTCATTCCCATTAAAAATGTATACCCGGCAGGCCGACTGGACCATGACTCTGAAGGCTTATTGTTACTCACCGATGATGGCAAACTACAAAATAAAATCAGCCACCCAAAAAACAAAATGCAAAAAACCTACTGGGCACAGGTCGATGGTGAAATAACAGAACAGGCAATAGAGCAATTATGCAAAGGCGTAGAACTCAAAGACGGCCTCACTCGACCTGCACAGGCAAGAAAAATAGACGAGCCGGAAAACCTCTGGCCAAGAGACCCGCCAATACGTTACCGCAAAGACATCCCCACCAGCTGGATTGAATTAACCATTAAAGAAGGAAAGAATCGGCAGGTACGCCGAATGACCGCCGCTGCTGGTTTTCCAACATTACGACTGATACGCTACAGCATTGGTGACTGGACGCTGGAGAGAATTGAACCCGGAGAGTATCTACTTATTGATGTCTAACATCACTCCTGAGCAGCACGATACTTTAGCTGAACACCTTCTATAAATTTCCGCAGCAGCTGATCCTTACATTTACGAAAATGTTTATGTTTTGATTTGCGAAAAAAAGCGCTTAACTCATGCTTGCTAATAACTGTATCGGTCAGCGCCAGAGTTTCAAGAACATCTTCAGCTTTCATATCCAGAGCAATTTTTAATTTCCTGAAAATAATATTGTTATTAATACGTTTCTCAGGCTCCACTAGCGCACCTTCTTTTTTACCTCGTCGATCATTAATCAAGCCATTAAGAAAAATCGCCAGCTGAGTATCAGTGATTTCCTGAAAAGCAGGATCTTCATCTTTCTTCAACCAGTCGCTAATCTGCTCCCGAGTCACCTCAAGATCAGCCAGGCCAAAAATATCAATCATCTTCGAATCATTAAAGTCAAAGGCATAACGAATACGACGCAAAACATCATTATTAGTCATAACAAGTCTCCGACAGCATGAATTGCATCATGCTATTCACGCTCCTTTTTAGCACGACGCTTATTACGCTCATTAAGATTGGCCGTTTTAACCAGCGTCTTTACCTCATTCAGACCCCATGCTTCTGCCTCATCATCAGTTGCAAAACCTGCCTGACTCTTGGTCACAACTGACTTCTTAGCCGTCACCCGACGTACAACTTCAGCCGTCCAGGCATCATTATCCTGCACTATGCGACAGGTGTATTTCTTACTTTTAGCCATCTTGTTGATTTCCTGAGTGTTTATTCGCGGCCTGGTTTAGACCTCAAGGGCCTTATAAACCTGGGGAGATATTATAATCGATCACCGGTGACTCTGGCTGTTTAATTAAAGTTTGGCTTATATTAATGGAAACTGTGGTCTGTCCCCGATTATTTTTTGACACCTCATCTGTAGTTAGATTTAGGTGTCTACTTTAACGGGGGATGTTCATGCAGTCGTGCATTGCTCTACTTATCTACATCCATGTAGGCATCGACCATACTCAGGATGACAAGAAAAACCATCAAAACCCAAAACTTGAATTAACCCTACAAATAACCTATAAAACAAACACCTACAAAAAAACGAGCCCCCCCAATCGGAATGCACTCACCCGGTCTAAAAAAACGCTTTTTCTACGCTCTGTTTTTTTTATTACTAACACCGCTAATCAGCAACGCTGATAATTTAAAGGTACTCACGTCCGCCAACCCTGACAGTAATGCACGCAAGTCATTTATTATTGTTCCTGATACTGCATTAATACCCGAAGGCATAAAACATGACAGTAAAACCTCATTACTGGCAAAACAGGTGCCTTTTGTTATTGAGATCATCAACCCACCCGAAGCTGAATATGACATCCAGTGGTCTATAAAAGCTCGCAATTCATACCACACCGGTATCAACATTTTATCTTCTTATCGAAAAGACACTTCCCGCCCTGCTTCAAACAGTCGCTGGCAATCGGCTCTTCTTGATTCATCGACCCATGACCGTTACAAACTTATTTTTACCCCTGGCCCGGTTAAACATGTAACAACTATGTATAAAAAAGGCAGAGGGCGAAATAATCAACGCCGAAAATACGGTGGTGGCAGTACATTAGTTAACTACAAAGCATTTAACCCACGTATTGGTTATGACGTTTCTGTCGATATCATTAAGAACGGCGCTATTTTTGACACTTATAAAACCCGTATTCAGATGGATAAAAAAGACATGATTCGTCAGGAATACATTAATCACTTTAATATCAATCGTTATGGCTACGGTAAAAATGGCAACATGCCTGTTCCCCGACGCAATGAAATTACAGATTTACCTGCGATGAAAAATATTGAAGGCAATCCCTTAACGGAAAGCAGATATCACTTACTCATTAACGATGGTATTCAGAACATAGCGTCTTCAGTAGCCCTGCTCTATCAGATTCAGCTTAAGGCACACAAAAAAAATAACAGCTTAATCGACCTGAATAATAAAAAACTACCTATACCTGACAATAAACTCTGGCTCAGTGGTGGCTGGCGCAACCCGGAACGTAATGAATGGTATAGCAATGCCGTCAATGGCATTCATCAACGTGGCGGCGCGGTAGACTTTGTTATTAAAGCCCCACCGGGGCATATCAATACAGCCATCTCTTACTGGATTTTGTGGGATGCCATGCAAAACAATAAAAACAAGCTGGATGCCTTCTGGCAACTGGAAACCAATGGCCGCCCGATGCGCACCAATGAATTCAAAGAAGATATAGAACCTGAAAATGGTATCCCTGATGCTTTTGATAAAGCAGACCACTTACATGTGAACGTAATTTATAATGAAACTATTTAATATATTCATCCTCTTATTGGCATTTGTCTCTCCGGTGATCGCAGACACCGGATTTGAAGAACTGTTTCATCTCAATGCAGACAATGCATCAACTACTGCAGACAGAGTAACTAACTTTCATGCCGATAATATTAACATTTCAATTGCTGAAAAAATTACCGAGCTTAACGCGCTGTCACAGAATATTGATTCTTTTATAAATGCCTCACCCGATAATGCTGTTCTCTGGTTTATTAAAGGGCTTAATTACAGCAATCTGGCTGCTATTTATAATGTGCAACGTGATGATCAAAAGGTAAGCTTATTTATAAACAAAAAAAACACCGCCTATGAAAAGGCCATGCAACTTGACCAGACTGCAAACACTCTAACTGCGGCTATTTATGCCGTGATGAAACATGGTTTACCAGAAGCACTTAAGATTACCGCTATTCAAAAAGAACTGTCTCTCGGTGGTAATGGTGAAAACGAATCTTATTACTGGTATTTACACTGGAGCAATGTCAGTGCACTTCAGCAGGCGGGACGCATAGATGAGGCAAAACAGGCATTAGAAAATATGAAATCTGAAATGCTCGAACAGGGCATAAGTAATCCTGACTATGACAAGCTCACTCAACAGGTGGAACAGGATATAAATCATCCGCCACAGACGCAGACAGAAAAACAGGACACGGCGACTAGAAAAAAAGAATCAACCACTAACAACAGGAATCACAGTGTTGTAGCCCTTGAAGATCTGACATGGTTACTCATTGTGGTTATCATCATTGCACTGATTCTGGCATGGAAATATGAAATGCTGATCTTTAAAAAGAAACACTAATAACTGAGTAACAAATTACCAGACTGATCAACCCTGCACGACCAGCCTGGTGCCAGATAACTGGTTGAGATTGTTTCCACGATTAATGCTGGCCCGATAATTTTCTGACCTGCACCCAGCTGTTCACGCTGGTAAACGACAACCTCTTCATTAACACCGACCAGACGGACATTATGCTGTCGACCCTGTTTGTCATTTTCTGCTTTATCAATTTCAGGCAAGCTGAATGATGATAGCTGACCTCGCACACTGACCCGCAAAGTCACCAGTTCCACAGGAATATCCAGCGCATGACCATAACGCTGTTCATGTAACTGATGAAATGCCTGTGCAATTTTATCTATATCCTGCCAGGCTATATTCAGGGTAAAACTTTGCCCCTGATAACGGCAATCGACCGAGTAATTTACTTCTGCTGTTTGCCCGGCAAGCTCATCACCCATATCATCCAGTGCCTGCTGCCTGAGCTCATCAAAGCTGAGTTGTAAGCTCGCCGGCTGCGCATCATCAAGCAATAGGGTACAGGTTCGCGACATTTCCCTTGAGGGCACCGCGACCAGCATGCCGAGCGCAGATAGCACACCCCCCTGTACCGGCACTATGGCCTGTTTTATTTGCAGGGCTTCGGCCAGAGCACAGACGTGCAGGCCTCCGGCACCACCAAATGACACCAGGGAGAAATCACCGGGATCCGTTCCACGCTGCACCGACATTACCTGCAGAGCGCGCACCATATGTTCATTGGCGACTCGAATAATGCCCTCTGCGGCCTGCTCAATACTTAAGGCCATTTTGTCTGCCAGTGGTTTTATCGCATCTCGCGCCGCCGCCACATCCAGCGTCATTTCACCCCCCAGAAATGCCTGCGGCTGTAAACGCCCCAGCACCAGATTGGCATCAGTCACCGTAGCTAAATCCCCCCCCTGGCCATAACAGGCTGGCCCGGGATCAGCACCGGCGGACTCGGGACCCACCAGCAATAAACCACCCGCATCTATGCGTGCAATGGAACCGCCACCGGCACCAATGGTATGCATATCAACCATGGGAACAGCCACTGGATAATGGCCAATATGTCCTTCAGAAGTCAGTACAATATTGCCATCAATTAGCGCCACATCAGTCGATGTGCCCCCCATATCAAAGGTCAATAACTGCTTATAATGACTCAAGCCCGCGATATACTGGGCACCTTTTAAGCCTCCCGCCGGACCCGATAACAATAAATTTACCGCATGCTGCCCGGCCTGCTTTGCACCGATGGTACCACCGGCACTTTGCATAACCGCAATGGATGACGCCCCATCAACTGCCTTTTCCAGTCGCTGCAGATAGCCCTGCATTAAAGGCCCCACATAGGCATTTAATACCGTCGCCATACCCCGTTCATATTCTTTATATTCCGGTAATATTTTTGATGAACAACTGATATAGAGATCATCTGGCAAAGCGGCTTCAATCTGTTTTTCCTGAGCATCATCCAGGAAGGAGAAGAGTAAATTGATTGCCACTGCACCTGGCAGGTTTGCCTGCAACTGTTCAATCATAGTGGCCAGCTCAACATCAGACAGTGGCTTTATTAATTCACCCTGTGCTGACAAACGGGTATCCAGTTCATAACAGTCCGCAGATACCACCAGTGGCTTTTTCGCTGCCGGCTGTAAATTGTAAAGCTCACGCCGTGCCTGACGCCCGATCTGCAGAACATCAGCAAAACCCCTGTTGGTAATATAAGCCGTGCGCACACCCTTGCCCTCAAGCACAGCATTGGTCGCCACGGTGGAGCCATGAATTAACTGGTACTGACTGCCATTCAGGCCGAGATCTTTAATGCCCTGCAATATCGCCTGCTCGGGTGCCGAGGGTGTCGACAGGACTTTATGCACACGAACCTGCTCGCCATCGAATAAAACAAAATCGGTGAAAGTACCGCCAGTATCAACACCCAGACAAACTGAACTGATTATTTTTTTTATGGTCATTACTGCAGAATAATTATTTTGCCCAATAAACAATTCACCTAGTATAAAGTAAAATAACAATCACTTGCCTAATCAGTTCAGCATGCATACTATTTCGCACTATGTCAGACACGTTAATTAAGATAGAAAATTTACATCGTTATTATGCCGATACCCACGCGGTTAAAGGCATCAGTTTTGAATTGCATCAGGGACAGGTGCTGGGCTTCCTTGGCCCTAATGGCGCGGGTAAATCGACCAGCATGCAAATGATCAGTGGTGTACTGGCACCCAGCGCCGGGCGTATTTTAATTAATGGCATTGATCTGCTGGATAATCCCAGAGAAGCTAAAAACCAGACAGGTTATCTACCCGAAAAACCCCCGGTCTATCCCGAACTCACAGTTGATGAATATTTAACTTACAGCGCACGACTGCGCAATATTCACAAAAGCAAACTGACTAATGCAGTTGATGATGCCAAACAGCGTTGCGGACTGACACAGGTGGGTCGCCGACTGATTGGCAACTTGTCCAAAGGTTATCAGCAACGTGTAGGTATAGCCCAGGCCATTATTCATAATCCGGCAGTCGTGATTCTGGATGAACCCACGGTTGGTCTTGATCCCATTCAGATTCGCGAAATACGTCAGTTAATTGCTGACCTGGGTAAGCAGCATGGCGTTATTTTATCCACCCATATACTGCCCGAAGTACAGGCGGTATGCAGCCATGTACAAATCATTAATCAGGGACAGCTGGTATTCAGCGACAGCATGGAATCGATGAATCAGCAGCTGCAATGTAATCAACTGATAGTGGCATTCATTCGCCCCCCCGAAGAAAAATTCTTACTCGAACTTAAGGGCATCAATCACCTTGATGATCTGCAAAATGGTCGTTTCCGTTTGCATGTCGAGAATGATCACTCGACAGCAGAACTTATTGTCAGCACTTCAGCAGAACAGAACTGGGGCTTAATAGAACTCACACCGGAAAAACAAACACTGGAACAGATTTTTGTTGAACTGACCTCCAGCGACCTCAGCAAGGAGAATGCCGCATGATCTGGCATATTGCATGGCGTGAATTACGCAGTTTATTTTTGTCGCCCCTGGCCTGGACCATTCTTGGCGTAATGCAATTCATACTGGCCTGGATTTTTTTTGCTCAGGTTGAAACTTTTTTCGCTCTGCAACCACAACTGACGGTGATCGATGGCGCACCCGGCGCGACCGATTTAATTGCTGCACCGCTATTCAGTTCAGCCAGTGTTTTATTGCTGATGATCTGCCCGTTAATGACCATGCGCCTGATTGCAGAAGAACGTCGCAGTGGCACACTCAATTTATTATTGTCTTCACCTGTATCGATGACTGAAATTGTACTCGGCAAATATCTGGGTATTATTTTATTTTTATTTATCCTCGTACTCCTGATCAGTTTAATGCCCCTGTCATTGCTCATGGGTACTGAACTGGATATGGGAAAACTGGCGGCGGGCATACTCGGGCAAATGTTATTACTGGCATCTTTTGCTGCCGCCGGATTATATTTGTCTTCACTCACCGATAACCCTGTAATTGCCGCGATCAGCACGTTTGGTTTACTCATCATGCTATGGATTATTGACGCTGCCGCTAACACAGGTGTTAACACCGGCAATCAAAGCACACAATTCTTCAATTACATGTCACTGCTGAAACACAACACACCGATGTTGCGCGGCATTATCAACAGCAGTGACCTGGCCTATTTCGGATTATTTATTATTACGTTTATTGTGCTCAGTATTCGTCAGCTGGATGCACAAAGGTTACAAAAATAATATGCAAGTTACATCCCGATCACGACTGCAGCTGCGCATTCAATACATTATCTTCATCATACTGTTTGTCAGCTGTATTGGTCTGCTTGCATGGTTAAGCACTGAATATACATTTCGCAGTGACTGGACTGCAGGAAAAAGAAACTCACTTGCAGATGACACGGTAAAACTGCTCAAACAACTGGATGGCGAAATTAATATTCGTAGTTATCAGGCGGATGACCCAACCACACGTCAGGCCGTAGAAGAAATACTCGACCGTTATAAAAGCCATAACAAGAACCTGCATTTTAAACTGCTTAATCCCGATCTTGAAATTGAACTGGCTAAAGCCGATTCGATTAACAGTTATGGGCAAACCGTAATTAAATACAATAACAAACAGGAACTACTGAATTCTCTCAATGAGCAGAGCATTACCAATGCACTCATACGATTAAGCCGAGAGTCACAACCGGTGATTAGCTTCATTCAGGGACACAGTGAACGTAATCCGGATGAGTCTACTAATACCGGTTATAGTACATTTAAAAAGCAGCTGATGGATAAAGGATTCGAAATACAAAATATTAATCTTTTGCAGAACAAGCTCACAACCGATATCAAATTACTGGTACTGGCCGCACCTAATCACAAATTACTTGAAGGTGAAGTCAAACAGCTTACCGATTTCATCAATCAGGGCGGAAATTTATTATGGCTACAGGATCCAGGTGATTTACAAAATCTTGAATCACTGCAGGACCTTTTGAAGATTAGCTTTCTCAACGGTGTACTCGTCGATAACAATCCATCCCTGCGAGAGACTCTACGCATACAGCACCCGGCAGTGATCCCGATTATTAGTTACGGGCAGCATAAAATCACAGAAGAGATACGCTATAACACTCTATTTCCTATTGCTAATGCCATCGACTTTGATAAAAACAACGAATGGACAACTACGCCCTTATTAATAACCCTGCCAGGCAGCTGGTCTGAAACAGACGGATTTGCACTGGATGTAAAATTTGAAGAAGAAAAAGGCGACATTGCAGGACCACATACTCCCGGCCTGGCACTGGAACGGACACTTGAAAACACAAAATCACAGCGACTGGTTGTGATTGGTGACAGCGATTTTCTGGCCAATACTTACATCGGCGCCGGCGCCAATCTCACATTCGGGCTTAACATCGTTAACTGGCTCAATACAGATGACTCACTCATTGCCATTAACCCAAAAAGCGCACCAGACCTTAAGCTTGAGCTTGATGATACAGAAACGGCTATTATTGGTCTTGGCTTTCTGGTTTTTCTACCTTTGTCTTTAACAGGCATAGGCCTATTCATCTGGCATACACGACGTAAACGTTAATGAATACCCGCAGTCTGGTTAACATAGTTTTACTTATTATTGTAATTGCACTTGCAAGCTTTATTCTGTGGCAGAACAACGATAATAGCTATCTTAAACTCAAGCTAACCGATCTTGATAAAAGCGAAATAAAAACTATCACTATTCCCAGAGAAAAAGGAAATATTGTAATCCAACGATCCAGCTCTGGATGGTTTATGCAAAGCCCTTACACTGCACCAGCTCATAATTTTAGAATTAATCAATTACTCAATCTAACGCAACTGATCGCTGAAAATAGTTATGATATTGACGACATGGATCTCGCCCAGTTCAATCTTGCGCCCTCTGATACAACAATTATTTTTAACAACACGACTCTTGAATTTGGTAATGCCAATCCCATTAGCTTGATGCGTTACGTAAAATCCGGGAATAAACTTTTTCTGGTAAAAGATAATCTCTATCCATTACTCAGATCGCAACCCTCAAGCTTTATTTCTTTATCTTTGCTGCCTGAAGACTCCAGTATGAAATCTATTGCTCTACCTGATTTCACGCTAATTAAAAATACAGATAACAGCTGGACATCAACACCTGAACAAAAAGCCGGTGGCGATGCAATACCATCATTCATTCAACAATGGCAACATGCTAAAGCCTTTGGCGTACACGCCTACATGGAACGTAAAAAGCTCGGCCTTATCAGGATTCAACTGGATGATCAGTTAATCATCTATGAAATCACAGATACCGATCCCTGGCTCATACTTGCCCGCAAAGATCTGGGACTGGAATACCACCTGGATAAATCACAGGTAGCAGGCCTGCTGAAGCTAACAACTCCAGATACAGACACAACCAATACTGACTAATGCCTGAATTACCTGAAGTCGAAACCAGTCGACGAGGCATTGAACCTCACATCATTAATAAAAAAATTATAAACGTCATCATTCGGCAGAAAAAACTACGCTGGCCTATACCCGTCAGTCTGAAAAAGAACCTGCCGGGCGATCAAATTACTTCAGTCAGTCGTCGCGGAAAATATTTATTACTTAAAACGTCAAAAGGCACTCTCATTATCCACCTGGGAATGTCAGGCAGCCTGCATATTGTCAGCAATAAAATCAGTGCAGAAAAGCATGACCATTTCGAAATTGAGTTTTCCAATGGCAAACTACTACGACTACGCGACCCACGTCGTTTCGGTGCCGTGTTATGGACACGACAGGATACATCTAAACACAAACTCATTGAGAAACTCGGCCCGGAACCTTTAACTGATGAATTTACAGCAGACTATCTTTACCAGGCTTCACGCAAACGAAAAATAGCGATTAAAACCTTTATTATGAATAGCCATATTGTGGTTGGTGTTGGCAACATTTATGCAAACGAAGCCCTGTTTACAGCAGGCATACACCCCAAACGAATGAGTCATCGAATTTCTTTAGCCCGCTATCAACAACTCGTTGAAGTTATAAAAAAAATACTACATAAGGCTATAGAACAGGGCGGCACCACCTTACGTGATTTTAGCAGCGCTGATGGCAAACCCGGTTATTTCCAGCAAAAATTAAACATTTATGGGAAAGTGGATCAACCCTGCCCCATTTGTAATCAAACAGTTAAACACATTCGCCAACAACAACGATCTACTTATTACTGCTCTCATTGTCAGAACTAATTCAGGTTTTATTATAAAAATAGTATTTCAGCTTGAATTTATTTCAATTTCCAATAGGATTAGGCATACATTCAACAATAGAAGTCATTATGAAGAAACGTAAAAAACATAGTCAGGTCACAGCCGGCAATATTATTGGTGCTATTTTTTTTGCTATATTAATGACCGCGCTCATTGTTTTTGCAATGTTTTATGACCCTAACAAGCATTATTCAAACAGCTTCTTTGATGATGTTTCTGAATTCATGAAATCAAGAGATAAATAATCTTACTCGAAGTCATCCAACAGGATATTACCACTCTCAAAGTTGATGCCATTGTAAATGCTGCCAATAACAGCCTGCTTGGCGGCGGTGGTGTTGATGGCGCCATACACAGAGCTGCCGGTCCTGAATTACTTGAAGAATGCAAACATCTCCATGGCTGTGCAACCGGTGAAGCCAAAATCACTAATGCCTATAATCTCCCTGCACAATACGTTATCCATACTGTTGGCCCTGTCTGGCAGGGCGGCAATCATCACGAAGCTGAATTATTAAGCGCATGTTATCGTAATAGTCTGCAACTGGCTGCGGATCGGCAACTAACCAGCATTGCTTTTCCGGCGATTAGTTGTGGTGTCTACGGCTACCCAGATGAACAGGCGGCTCGCATTGCTGTTAGTTCTATTCGTGAGTTTACTCAAACTTATCATCAGTTTGAGAAAATTTATCTGGTGGGCTTTAGTGAGGGGATGGTTGCTACGCTGCAACATGCAGTGGATTTTGATTCTTGATTCTTATTTTTTACTCTTAATTAACAGTACTATTTATTCCACCTTTTTGTTTCGCCTCGGTAACTGCTCCTGCTTTACTCTAATTACCTACGTCCATGCAGGCATCTCTGGCGAGTTACTTTTCTGTCTGCAGCAACAGAAAAGTACCCAAAAGAATGTTACCGTACTTGCGTGTGTAGATGACACGTAAATCAATAGCGCGGCAGCACACAGATTATCTTTGCTGTTTGTCCTGTGAATACCCAAGCATGAGATTGCCACGCTGCGCTCGCAATGACAGAGTGAGGAGTGATGTTAATGCGTTGGTTCGAGAGACAGCGAGTAAAAAGCGCTTTTGATTTTCTCTCACCATGGAGCAAGCTGAAGAGGGAGTGATATTTTTGGAAGCTTTATTCCGGGCGACCTGCCCTTCACCCTTCGGGCCAGATCATAAAAAGCATGATCTGTTCAAATTGCTCCTGGCAATTTAGTCTGTGAGGATGTCTGAGCTAATCGTTTTTTGATTCGTGAGTTCCGCATTACGGCAGGACGCCCGTAAGTAGAACAACGCAGGAGCAGTTGCCGAGCAGCCAAAAATATCGGGAATGACGATGGTACCGCCATGTGTTTTTTACATGATGGCTTGCGACTCGGTGCGTGTTTTCTTTGGTTCGGTT
>JAPHQX010000147.1 GCA_026196035.1 Gammaproteobacteria bacterium | reverse complement strand
CATGCAAAACCCTTCTTCTGTCCTGGCCCGGGTATCAGTTTTCTGAAAAATGTTCTGGGTGGTGATGATTATCAATATTTGAAACATTCTCAGGGTGCACTAGTGGATTTAACGCCAGCGATGCCGGGCACACTGATTAACTGGCTTAACCAGCAGCCTCACCCTTCAATAACTTATCATTCGATTATTCGTCAGGCGGGTGATGAGCTGGTGCCTGCAGTTAGTCAGGATCTTAATCAGGTGCCACAGTTGCGTGGCAGGAGTAAAGTTCATATGACATCGGCCAGTCATTCATTAAATGCTGCTGATGGTCATTTGTTAGTTAATATTTTAAGAAAAAATTAATTAAACGTGCGCCGGGCTAGAGAAAGTGCCGGGTCAAACGATCAGGTTTTTTTAAAAAAGAACTACAGATCATTAAGGCAGCTTGCACTTGTGCTGCCGTATTTGCTGGTGTAGGTTCCACCGGGTGGTACCGTTACAACTGACTGCATATCAGTTAATGAAGAAAGTAGTTTAAATGTAATGGAATCTGATGATTCTGACCCCGTCACTTTTGTGCTTGCGGTCAGTTTGACGGTGACCCATTGAGATTCGGTTTTTGGATAAATAATAGAAAAACTGGCGCTACCATATTCATTAGTGACTAATTTGCCATTCACCAGCGTAGGTGTATCAGATGGGTGTGGGCCGATGGTAACAGGGTTGGTTGGATCCAGTTTGCCATTACTATTTATATCTTCACCGGTTTCTAGTACGCCATTGCGATTACTGTCTTCATTGCTGCAATCTATAAGTTGAACGGTTTCCCATTCATCGCCGCCGGCATTCAGTTGCCAGTAGCCTTTAGTGTAACTACTGGGTTGAACTGAAACATTAACTTCCTGATTGTTAACGCCCATTCCATTGATATCAGATACCTGAACTGAAAAAGGCATCTGATATTGCTGTTCGGTGTATTCATTAATAACTTGCCCCGTACCAATGACAATCCGTGAAGCCGTTTCATCTGAACCACATGATGTGATCAAGAAGGAAGATGAAATAAGCAACGATAGTTTGAGGCAGTGTGATTTCATTTTATTATTTGTGTAGCAAGTTTAAATAATAGTAGCAGTAATTATTAACTAATCAATTGCTTTGGTAACCATGTGGCCAGTTCAGGCCAGTAAGCGATGGCCGCTAATGCGAACAGTTGTATAACAATAAATGGCATCACGCCTTTGTATATATCAGTTGTTTTAATCGTATCCGGTGCAATGCCACGTAAATAAAACAGGGCAAAACCAAAGGGCGGTGTTAAAAAAGATGTTTGTAAATTAATGGCAATTAAAATACCCAGCCAGATGGGGTCTATACCCATGGCCAGCAGAATCGGCCCGACAATGGGAACCACAACAAAAGTGATTTCAATAAAGTCGAGTACAAATCCAAGTAGAAACATGACCAGCATAACAATAAATAAAGCGCCATAAGTGCCACCGGGTAAGTCGCTGAGTAGCGCCTGTACCATTTCGTCACCCTGAAAACCTCTGAATACCAGCGAAAAGATAGATGCGCCGATTAAAATCATGAACACCATACTGCTTACACGGGTGGTACTTTGCATAACATCACGCAGTATGGGCAGAGTAAACTGCTTGCGTTGTATAGCCAGTAGCATGGCGCCGACTGCACCGACTGCTGCTGCTTCAGTGGGTGTTGCCAGGCCTGTGATAATGGAACCAAGGACAATAATAATTAATAACACAGGGGGCATTAGTTCTTTCAGGACCTGTTTTTTCAGCTGCCCATCCACATGTAATTCGTTTTCAGGAATAGCAGGCATGGCATCGAGCTTAAGCCAGGCGGTGATCAGCAAATAAGTAATGTATAAAAAAACCAGTAATAAACCGGGGATTAATGCACCAATAAATAAATCATCAACGGATAAAGTTTCCGGGCTGAATATGCCCATATCCAGTTGTGCCTGTTGATAAGCAGAAGACAGTACATCACCGAGTAAAATTAAAATGATGGAAGGCGGAATAATTTGTCCCAGTGTGCCTGAGGCACATATGGTACCTGTTGCAATCCGCGGATCATAACCCCGTTTTAGCATGGTTGGTAAAGACAATAAGCCCATGGTGACAACAGTAGCACCAACTATGCCGGTGCTTGCGGCGAGTAACATACCGACCAGAGTGACAGAGATGCCAATACCGCCCCGCATGGAGCCAAATAATTGTGCCATGGTTTCCAGCAGATTTTCGGCAATGCGTGAACGTTCAAGCATAATGCCCATAAAGACAAATAAAGGTACGGCAATCAGGGTCTGGTTCATCATGATGCCAAACAGTCGGTTAGGCAGGGCTTCTAAAAAGGCGCTATCAAAAGTTTCGTTGATGCTGCCGATACCGGCAAATAACAATGAGGTGCCAGCCAGAATAAATGCAACCGGATAGCCACTGAGTAAAAAAATAAATACGGTTAAGAATAAACCCAGTGCCATCCACTCCATTAATTGCTTTCCTTGCTGTTGAGTGTATTAAACGATCTAATTATGAGTGCAAAAGACTGTAGCATGAGCAGGCCGGCCATCAGCAGAATACAGGATTTAAGTAGAAACAGACCGGGAAGGCCTCCGGTTTCTCTTGAGCTTTCCAGTACTGACCAGCTTTCAAACACATATTCCCAGCTAATCCAGAGAATAAAAAACATCACCGGCAATAAAACCAGAAGGTTGCCAATAAGGTCAATCAGTGCTCGTTGTTTTGAATTTAATTTATGATAAAAAATATCAACACGTACATGTTCATTATGTTTAAGTGTATAAGCCGCGCCGATTAAAAAAACCAGAGCATGCATATAACTAATAGATTCCTGCAGGGCTATGGAGCCGGTATCAAAAAGATAGCGTAGTAGTACAACCAGAAAAGTAGTCAGCACCATGCCCAGTGTCAACCAGGAAACAGCGCGCCCGGTGAAGTCGATAAATTTTTCAATTTGATGATGCATGTTGTATTTAAGTTTTATCGGTCGTTGCAAAATAATCGCAGGGCGTATTCTACATGGATTAGAAATAATTACAGTTGCAGCAGAATTTCCTGTTCTTCTGCAGAGGGCTCAATGTCGCGACTTTCGTAATGTTCGAAGATGGCATCTATGACTTCAGTCGGCTGATCAACCAGTTTGAACAGTTTCATATCTTTAGCCCGAATCATGCCTTCTGTAACCAGCGTGTTTTCAAACCAGTCGAGTAATCCCTTCCAGAAGTCTGTGCCCAACAGGATCACAGGAATGCGCCGGGTTTTTCCTGTTTGCAGCAGGGTCAGCATTTCTGCCATTTCATCCAGTGTGCCAAAACCACCGGGGCAGACAACATAAGCCGAAGCATATTTAACGAACATAACCTTGCGAGAAAAGAAATGACGAAAGTTGAGTTCAATGTCCTGATAAGGGTTGGGTATCTGCTCTTTGGGTAACTGGATGTTCAGGCCAATACTGGGTGATTTACCGGCCTGTGCACCTTTGTTACCGGCCTCCATAATGCCGGGGCCACCCCCGCTGACCACAGAAAACCCAGCGTCAGACAGCAGGCGAGCGGTGTCTTCTGCAATTTTATAGTAAGGATGATCAGCTGCTAAACGAGCCGAACCAAAAATACTGACAGAGGGAGTAATCGGTGACAGGCGTTCAAAGCCTTCGACAAATTCCGCCATGATCTGGAAAATTTTCCAGGACTCTCTGTTTAAAGTGGTTTCAGTTGCCGGTGATATGCGGCTGCTTTTGGATGATGAATCAGTCATTTGAGTCTCATTTATTTTTACTTTCTAATAATAATAGCCTTTAATACCCGTTCCTGAAATTCAAACAGAATATATACGTTTATGTCAGAAAAAAAACCACCGTTGATACTGGTTGATGGCTCATCATACCTTTATCGCGCATTTCACGCATTGCCGCCCTTAACTAATTCAAAAGGCCAGCCGACCGGTGCCGTATACGGTGTGATCAATATGCTGAAGAAACTGGTGGATGAATATCAGCCAGAACACATGGCGGTTGTATTTGATGCCAAGGGCAAAACCTTTCGTGATGATATCTATGCAGAATATAAAGCCCATCGTCCACCCATGCCCGATGATTTACGTCAGCAGATAGAGCCACTGCATGAACTGGTGGATGCGCTGGGTTATCCGAAACTGGTAATACCGGGTGTTGAAGCCGATGATGTTATCGGTACCCTGGCAAAACAGGCTGCCGCCCAGGGTGTGGACGTGCTGATATCAACCGGTGATAAGGATATGGCCCAGCTGGTTAATGACAGGGTCACTCTGATTAATACCATGAATAATTCCCTGATGACGCCAGAGGGCGTGGTTGAAAAGTTTGGTGTAAATGCAGATCAGATTATTGACTATCTGGCGCTGATTGGTGATACCTCGGACAATATTCCCGGTGTACCCAAGGTGGGTCCGAAAACAGCGGTTAAATGGCTGACTCAATACGGCTCTATGGAAGAGATTATGGCCCATGCAGATGAGATCAAGGGCAAGGTGGGTGAGAACCTGAGGGATAGTCTTGAGCAGTTACCTATGTCCTATCAGCTGGCAACCATCGTCTGTGATCTGCAGCTGGAACAGAAGCCGGATGATCTGCAGTGTGCACCTGCAGATACTCAGCGATTAATCGATATTTATAGCGAGCTGGAATTTAAAACCTGGCTCGCAGACATCAGTGCAGATGCACCGGCTAAAGCCGGTGCTGTAGAAACCGACTATGAAACCGTGCTCACAGAGAAGCAGTTTAATAGCTGGCTGAGCAAGCTGAAAAAGGCCGAGCTGTTTGCTTTTGATACTGAAACCACCAGTCTTGATTATATGGAGGCGAAAGTGGTGGGCGTATCCTTTGCCGTAGAAGCCGGTAAGGCGGCTTATGTGCCCTTTGGCCATGATTATCTGGATGCACCAGCCCAGTTGTCTGAAGAAATCGTACTGGGTGGTCTGAAGCCACTACTGGAAAGCCCCAAAAAGACCAAACTGGGGCAGAACCTGAAATACGATATGCATGTTCTCGCCAATCACGGAATCCATTTGCAGGGTATAGCCCATGACACCATGCTGGAATCCTGTGTGCTGGATTCAACCAGGCGGCATGATATGGACAGCATGGCGGCTCGCGTTCTTGATCATACCACTATCCATTTTGAAGACATTGCGGGCAAGGGCGCTAAACAGCTGACCTTTAATCAGATACCGCTGGAAGAGGCCGGGCCTTATGCGGCAGAAGATGCGGATATTACCCTGCGTCTGCATCAGGCCATGTGGCCCCAGCTGGAACAGAATCAATCGCTACTCACGGTATATCAGGATATCGAATTGCCACTGATGCCGGTGATTCAGCAGATAGAACGCAATGGCGTTAATCTGGATGTGGACATGCTGGCTAAACAGAGCAGGCAACTGGCCAAACGCCTGTCTGAACTGGAACAGGATGCCTATAAGGAAGCGGGCGAAGAATTTAATCTGGGTTCACCCAAACAGATACAGGCCATCTTTTTTGATAAGCTGGGGTTGCCGGTGATTCGCAAAACACCCAAAGGCCAGCCCTCTACTGCAGAAGATGTGTTACAGGAACTGGCACTGGATTACCCCCTGCCTAAAATTATTCTCGAACATCGGGGTCTCAGTAAACTTAAATCAACTTACACAGATAAGTTGCCTCTGCAGGTGAATCAACAGACCGGTCGTTTACATACGTCTTATCATCAGGCTGGTACCGCGACCGGGCGTCTATCATCATCAGATCCAAACTTACAGAACATACCTGTACGCAGCGAAGAAGGCCGAAGAATACGACAGGCTTTTGTTGCACCCGTGGGATATAAAATTCTGGCTGCGGATTATTCACAAATTGAATTACGTATCATGGCGCACCTGTCCGACGATAAAAGTTTGTTAACGGCTTTTAAAGAAGGCAAAGATATTCATCGTGCAACCGCTTCAGAAGTTTTTGGTGTTGCACTGGATGATGTTGAAAATGAACAGCGTCGTGCAGCCAAGGCAATTAACTTTGGTTTAATTTATGGTATGTCTGCCTTTGGTCTTGCAAAGCAGTTAAACATTAGTCGTTATGATGCACAGGAATATGTAAATTTATATTTTGAGCGTTACCCTGGCGTAAAAGATTACATGGATGTGACGAAAGACAGGGCTCATGATCAGGGCTATGTGGAAACTGTTTTTGGTCGACGTTTATATTTACCGGAAATTAATTCACGTAATGGACAAAGACGACAATATGCTGAACGTACAGCTATTAACGCACCGATGCAGGGAACTGCTGCAGATATTATTAAGCGTGCAATGATTAAGCTTAATCAGTCACTTAGCTCATCGCTGGATGCTCGCATGATAATGCAGGTGCATGATGAGCTTGTGTTTGAAGTTGCAGAAAAAGATTTGAAACAGCTAACTGCGTTAGTGAAAAAAGAAATGGAAGCTGCTGCGCAATTAAAAGTACCGTTGGTCGTTGATATTGGTGTTGGGGATAACTGGGACGAGGCGCATTAAAGCTTATAAAACCCTATTTAAATACTGACTAAAAATTCTCTACCACTCGTCGGTTGTGTTTTGACTTCCCATGGATTTGAACTTTAATTGTTATCAGAACCTCGTTGTTTGTTTTGTGAATTGCGCTAAAGCCCGGCGCAAGTCCACTCGCCTCCCTGAGTGGACGATTTGAGGTTAGCCACCCCAAGCTGACCTCTGAATTATCCTCGACCCACCCCAGGGTCGAGGTATTTTTTTTCCAGATCTCAGTACTCCAGTTTCGTTTGGCGCTTCGCGGTTGCGTCCCTGTGGGACTGTTGATTTGCGTGTCGTCTTCACACGCAAGAACGGGTCGAGGTATTTTTTTTCCAGATCTCAGTACTCCAGTTTCGTTTGGCGCTTTGCGGTTGCGTCCCTGTGGGACTGTTGATTTGCGAGTCGTCTTCACACGCAAGAACGGGTCGAGGTATTTTTTTTCCAGATCTCAGTACTCTAGTTTCTATTAGCGCTTCGCGGTATTTTATTAAAGATCTTCTTCTTTTAAGTTAAGCCACTGATCAAGAGTTTGTTGTAAGTCATTGAGTCCGGTTTTGTTTAGGGCTGAAAATATTTGTACAGTGACATCAAAGCCCTGTTTTTTTATAACGTCTTTAACTGTGTTCAGTGATTGTAGTGCCGGGCCACGTTTAAGCTTGTCGGCTTTGGTGAGTAATACATGAACGGGAATCTCATAGTGATGACACCAGTCGATCATTTGCATATCGTAATCTTTTAATGGATGGCGTATGTCCATAATAATGACCAGGCCACAGAGCATGTCTCTGGAGCTCAGATAATTCTCCATCAGTTTCTGCCAGTCCTTGCGCATTTTTTCAGGTACTTTTGCGTAGCCGTAACCGGGCAGGTCTACCAGTCGGCGGCTGTCATCCAGAGTAAAGAAATTAATCAGCTGGGTACGCCCCGGGGTTTTACTGGTGCGAGCCAGAGTTTTATTCTGGCACAGGGTATTAATGGCGCTGGATTTACCGGCATTTGACCGCCCGGCAAAGGCGATTTCCATGCTTTCTTCTTCAGGGAACTGGCCGGGCTGGCTGGCGCTGGTGAGGAATTGTGTACGTTTGTAATAGTTCTTCATGGGCCTGGAGTCATCAAAATTCGGGGTGATATTAACCTGAATAGACAAATTCAGCTATTTAAGAGTCGGGTAAATTGCTGAAAAGCCCTGTCTGGTGTAGACTTGCGCAAATTTTTAAGCAGGTCGCCAGTATATATCTCCCTCGAGAATACCTGTTTGGCGGTCTGACGTTAGATATAGCGTGTTTGTAGAGCCGGAAATCAACAGGCCTGGCCGGCATACGTAGAACAGTTTGGAGAAATTAGTATGAAATTCAAGTTATTAGTAGCAGTTTTTGGTTTGGCACTGAGTGTGAATACCTCTGCCATGGCAGCGGGTGATGCAGCAGCAGGCGAAGCCAAGGCAGCCGCCTGTTTTGGCTGTCATATGCCGGATGGCAATAGTGTGGTTGACCAGTTCCCCAAACTGGCCGGTCAGCATGAGAAATATAGCGTTAAACAGCTATCTGAATTTAAATCAATGAAGCGTAAGAACGATATTATGCTGGGTATGGCGGCTGCTCTATCAGATCAGGATATGGCTGATCTGGGTGCTTATTTTGCTTCTAAAACAGCGACTCCAGCTGTGGCTGATGAAAGCAAGGTGGCATTAGGCAAGGATGTGTACCGTGGTGGCAACATGAATACTGGTGTTCCTGCCTGTATGGGTTGTCATGGACCAACGGGTGCCGGCAACCCAACAGCGGGTTACCCATCGCTGGGTGGGCAGCATGCGGCCTATACACTGGCCCAGCTGAATGCATTTAGAGATGGTGCACGTGATAACGACCCGGCTGGCATGATGCGTAATGTGGTAGCACGCATGAGCAAAGAAGAAATTGAAGCCGTGGCTAATTACATTGCAATTATGAAATAAGCTCGTTATATAGTGATAAAAAAGGGTGGCAGTGATGCCGCCCTTTTTTTTGCAGAAAATACCATGGCTTATGGCATAATTGAAATTTAATTACCTGGCCACTGTCTGATAACAGACGAAAACAAAAATATAAGGAAGGGTTTAATAAATGTTATTCAGCAAACTCATCAAATTATCGCTATTTATTTTTATACTGATGGCTTCATCTATGGTGGCTGCAAAAGACTATGATGAAGGCATTGACTACAATAAGCTGGCAAAACCTCAAACAACGGATAGTGGAAACAAAATAGAGGTTCTTGAGTTTTTCTGGTATGGCTGCCCTCATTGTTATCAGTTTGAGCCAGCTTTAAGTCAATGGCTTAAGAACAAACCTGCTAACGTAAATTTTATCAGAATACCCGCCCCTTTAAATCCTAACTGGATGGTACATACGAAAGCTTATTACACGCTGGAGTTATTAGGTGAGGGTGAAAAATTTCATGAAGATCTGTTCAAGGCGATACATGAAAAAAAAATGCGCTTAAATACACCTGCAGCGATTGCTGATTTTCTGGCGGATAAAGGCGTTGATAAAAAAGCATTCATAGATTCTTTTGATTCATTTGCGGTTGAAATGAGAGCACGTAAAGCGATGCAGTTAAGCCGTAGTTTCAAATTAGATGGCGTTCCTTTGCTGGCTGTTAACGGTAAATATACTGTATCGGCTTCACAGGCCGGCGGCTATAAGCAGATGATTGATATAACTAATCACTTAATTAAAAAAGAAACAAAATAATAAATCAGAATAGTTGTAGAGCTGAATACAGTTAACATCGTGACTCATCTGTATTCAGGGGGATAAAAGCCATCAAAATAGAGGATGTCCTATATGGCATCAGGTTCTTCAGATCAGAATGCGGATAGCTGGAAACAGAAATATTATATTCAGTTAGATCAGCTGGAAGCCAGAGAAAAGGAATGGGCACTGCTTGATGCTGCGCTGAAAAAAGCGCTTGGCCGAATAAGCCTGGCTGCAGAAGGCACTAATGATCAAATTGATAAATATCTTCAGGATGTTCGTCATATCATAAAAGATAAAGTTAATCCTCATCGTCTTGATCTGGTGATTGATGACCTCTCAAAGGTTATTACAAAAGTTGAAGAAGAAGGCGTTTCATCAGCTAGTAACAGTGCTGATATTTTGCGAAATATTTTGCAGAATATTAAATTGCCCGAACAGCTGGATAAAAAAAATAAAGCTTTGCTGGCAAAAATAAGTGATGCAAAAGATAGGCAAATAAATAGTCTGTTACAAGAAGCATATACACTGATTAATAGTGCTATTGTTACCAGCGATAATTCAGAAAAATCCAGCCCCGGTCTATTTAAGCGATTGATGGGCGCTGATAATAAATCCGCTAATGTTGAGCTTGAATCCTATCGCGCCTGTTTGCTTAAAGTAATAGAAGGCTTTATGCGGAGTGGACTGGTAACAGGAAAGGCCTCAGCTTTTAGAACGCTTACGGTTAATAGTAATGAGAAAGAGGAGCTGGAAAAATTATCCAGTGATCTGGTAAGTCTATTACAGGATAAAAATACCACGAGTCAACAACCCGTCAATGTTGCTGTATCGGATGATTCTGCACAGCCTTCAATTCAGGAATTAATTATTCGGCTGCTTGAACAGCTACTTGTGCCAAATGAGCTGGCAGCTGAAGTCAATGAAATGAAGGAAAGACTCGAGCTGGATAGTAATTCGGCTGACTGGAAAATCCTTTTAAAAGATGTCGCCTCATTGATTAATGCCATACGCAGTCGTATGCAGGAAGAAAAACATGAGTTTGAGGATTTCCTGCAAACCATCACCGGCCGGTTAAATGATATTGACGAATTTCTGCAAATTGAAAGCCAGTCGATTCAACAGGCAGAGAGTCATGGGCGTGAGTTTGATAGTAAGATGAATGACCAGGTGCAGGTTATTCGCAATGATGTTAGTCAGGCAACAGAGCTTGATGCTCTGAAGCAGGTGGTTAGTTCCCGTATAGATATTATTTCAGACCATGTAAAACAGTATCGTGAAGTTGAAGAGAAACGATTAAAGGAAGCGTTGAGTAATGTTTCTAATATGAAGTCACGTATGGTTTCGCTGGAAGATGAAGCAGAAAGCTTACGTCAGGTGATCGCTGAGAAAAATAAGGAGGCCCTGTTTGACGTATTAACTGAAATCCCCAATCGTCTGGCATTTGAAAAGAAAGTAGCAGATGAAATTGCTCGCTGGAAACGGTTTAAGCATCCACTCAGTCTGGTTATCTGGGATGTTGATTTTTTCAAGAAAGTAAATGATACCTATGGTCATAAAGCCGGGGATAAAGTTTTAAAAACCGTCGCCCAGGTGTTGCATGGCCGAATCAGAGAAACTGATTTTCTGGCACGTTATGGTGGTGAAGAATTTGTTATGCTGTTACCGGGTACCAAAGAAGAAGAAACCCTGCGCCTGGTGAATGATTTAAGGGAAAGAGTAGCCGACTGTAATTTCACCTATCAGGGCAATGATGTAAAAATTAGCATCTCATGTGGTGTCAGTTGTTTCAGAAAAGAAGATACTGGCTGGACACAGGTATTTGAGCGAGCTGACAAGGCGCTGTACCAGGCAAAAAAGAGTGGCCGCAACCGTTGTGTCGTTTCTTCATGTCGATCTGAT
>JAPHQX010000024.1 GCA_026196035.1 Gammaproteobacteria bacterium | reverse complement strand
TGACCTTGCTGGGTGTTAGTAGTATGAGTACAACAACTACATCATTAAAAATGTCGGTCAATACGCAGATTCAGAATTCTGCTTTTCAGGTGGCAGCGACAGTGCTTAATCAGTCCCTGGTAGAACACACTGATCCGGTTAAAAGAACAAGCTGGAGTGAGTATTCAGGGTTGGAGCTGCCCGTTCTTTCTATAGAAGAATTAGATACATCAGCAACAAGTGGCTTAGCTAACACTCAAATGAGTGCCACCAAACAGTATATCGGCTGTGATGCGAATGTAATTGGCGATAGCAGGGCTCGCGCCTTAATTTATAAGGTTGTAGGAACAGGCGCTATAACTAATAGTGTTGGTACAGCAATCTCAACCAATATCCAGGCAATGGGTGTGCAGGCATTTTCTGCAGGTTGCCCAGAAGATTCTTTATAAAGGAGCAGCTAATGAAGCTTAAATTAACAATTGCGAGACTGGCTATTTTATTTTTTGTAATGTCTGCTCCTTTGCATGCTAAAGATAAAGTCAATATTAATGAAGAAGTAATAGAAGGTAAGCCAGATACGTTCTTTATAGGCAAGACATTAGAAGGCACTATGCGTATCAAAGCCTGTGATAGCTGTGATGATCTTAAGTTGAGGATCACGCCTGATGTAAAAGCATTTCTTGAAGGTAAGCCGGTATTGCTAAGGGACGTGGCGAAAAGATCGGATAAGCCGCTGGTTGTTTTTTATGACAGCAAAACAAAATTAGTGACAAAACTGCATTGGTTCACAAAGTGATTGTGACGAGGTAATGGTTATGAAAATCTGGATGAAAAAAATTAAGCTGTGTATCACTGCATTATCATTAACGATGGTTGTGTCTACACCGGTTGTTGCTGAAGATATAGAAATCTATTTACAGAATAATGTGGGTACATCAAAAATAAATCCTAACATTATGTTTGTTCTCGATACTTCAGGCAGTATGGGTAAGGCATTAATGTTAAATGAGACTTATGACCCACTGGTAAATTATTCGCTGAGAACGGATCCTGCTACAGGCAAGAAGGGATGTTTTGATCCTAATAGAATGTATCATTCAACCACCAGTGATGTTTCCTGTATTTCTGCCTTTACACAGAATTATTATTTAATGGCGCAGAATAACTGTCAGCGCTTGATTGATGGTTTTGCATCTGTTGGTTCCTATACCGCAACATTTGCCCAGTATAATATAAATACAAACAGCTGGGGACAGCTAAAAGACAAGGTTAAAACACAGAAAGTCATTGAGTGTGATGTGGACCAGGGGATTCATGGTGATGGTGGTGTTGAGATGTATATTGATATTACCGGCAGTGGCTCACCTTATACGACCAATACTGCGGGCGCGTCAACTAGCTGGGGTTCTCTGGCAACCGATACATTAACTTTTTATTCCGGCAACTGGATGAATTATAAAATTACTTCCGTCGGCGTTGTTTCAACTCGCCTGGAAGTAATGCGGGATGTAATTATTAATCTGTTATATGGCATTGATGGCGTCAATGTCGGCTTAATGAAATTTGATAAATATAATGGTGGCCCGGTGATATATGAGATGCAGGATGTTACCGCCAGCCGTAATAATATGGTCGCAGAAATGAATACCTGGTCACCTCAGTTGTATACGCCTTTATCAGAAACCTTATATGAAGCCTTTTTGTATTTCAGTGGAGGTCTGATCGATTATGGTAATACTTCAATACCCAAGAGCGTGGGTGGTTCTAAGTTGCTGGGTGAGCCAAAGCATTATGCCAGTCCTGTCGATCCCAAATTTGCAGAGTGTCAGAAACAGTTTCTCATTATGCTAACGGATGGCGCACCTACACATGACACAGGTGCTGATGCCAAGATAGAGGCCTTGCCCGGCTTCGAAGGTACCGATGGTGGTAGTGACTGTTTTGGAACAGGGAATGGCGCCTGCCTGGATGACCTGGCCGGTTATATGAACAAGCATGGTTTTGATGCTTATTTAGGTGCCAGTGAGCCCGGTATAAAAGATGTTCAGTTAAATACTTATACCATTGGTTTTGCTGATGATGTTAATGCTGATCCAGCGGCGGTTAAGTTATTAAGCGATACCGCCAAACAAGGTGGCGGTTCATTCTTTGTGGCTCATAACCAGTCAGATTTGTTGAATACATTGCAGGAAATTATCCGTGAAATTAAAGGTATTGATACCACCTTCTCATCACCTGCCGTATCTGTAAACGCATTCAACAGATCAAGACACAGGGAAGAGTTATATTTCTCACTGTTTAAACCATCTGTTAAAAATCACTGGGATGGTAATCTCAAGCGTTACAAGCTGGCATTCGATCTAAATGGCGATCCGATTATTGAGGATGCTAATGGTAATAATGCGGTTAACTTAACAACCGGTTTCTTTAAAGATACAGCGACCAGTTTCTGGACAACGGGCCCTGATGCGCCGGATGGTAAAGATGCGGAACTGGGTGGTGCCGCGAGTATGTTGACTAATAATCGCAATGTTTACACCGTTTTTGGTGGTAAGGGTTCAGTACTCACTGCGTCTAATCAGGTGCATGAAAATAATGCAAATATGTCACTGGCTACTCTTGGTATTCCAATGCAAACAGCCGCTTATAGAGATACTCTCTTACAGTGGGCACGTGGTATTGATGTAAAGGATGATGATGGTGATGGTGCTTTAACCGATGCCCGTCGTTATATGGGTGATCCTCTACACGGTCAGCCTGCTTTGATTCCTTATGGTGGTACAGAGGCTAATCCTGACATTACGGCCTATTCTGTGACTAATGATGGATATTTGCATGCCATCGATGCGGGCACGGGTAAGGAATTGTTTGCCTTTATTCCGGAAGATTTGTTACCGAATCTGGATATCCTGTACAGGAATTCAAATAAGAATAAAACCTACGGCCTGGATGGCAGTATTGAGTCCGTGGTAATAGATAATAACCGAAATGGTGTTATTGAAACAGTTGATAATGACAAGGTTTACCTGTTCTTTGGTATGCGTCGTGGCGGTAGAAATTATTATGCCATGGACGTAACGAATCGTAATGCACCGGAACTGCTCTGGACGATCAAGGGTGGTACAAATGATCCGGCTATGGGTGATTACACTGAATTAGGTCAGTCATGGTCAAAACCTGAAATTTCAAAAATACGAGTCAAAGGTGCTGATCAGCTGGTGTTATGGTTTGCTGCAGGTTATGACACGATTCAGGATGGTGTGGTGGTTCGTACGCCAGACACCATGGGTCGAGGTTTGTTTTTAGTTGATGCTATGACAGGTAAGCGCCTGTTCCATATTGGTACGGGCCTTAAAGCTGATTTAAGCCTGGCAGACATGATTTACAGTATGCCATCAGATTTAATGACGGCCGATTATAATGGCGATAAATACCTTGATCGAATCTATGTTGGCGATATGGGTGGCCAGGTCTGGCGTGTTGATATTGCTAAAGGTGATGGTGCAAGTGATAGTTATAAGGATATTATTTCGGCAGGTCGAATTGCTGATTTAGCTGGTGATACCATTGAGACAAATCGCAGGTTGTACTATCCACCTGAAGCTGCGCTGATGAAAGCTACGGATAACTCACTTTACGTGGCATTAGCCGTGATTTCCGGTTACAGATCTCATCCAACCAATAGAGTCATTCATGATCGTGCGTTCATGTTGCGTGACGTGCCAGTATATGAAGCACCAGGAACGGGTCTGCCTGCTGATTATGTGACCCTTACTGAAAGTGATTTATTTGATACCACGGATAATATTATTGGTGATGGTACTGTGGCACAGAAAGATACAGCGATAGCTACTTTGAGTAAGGCCAAAGGCTGGTTTATTGATTTGAATTATAAAACCGGTGAGAAAGGTTTGACCAGGGCGCTGATCGCAAATAAACGTATTTACTTTACTACCTATGAGCCATTTGATCCTGCAACAGCAGCGGCCAGTTTTGTATCCTGTGAGCCGCAACAGGGCAAGGGCTTCCTCTATAATGTATTAGTTGAGGATGGCAGCCCCGGTGGCGTTATTGATGGTATCGTTGATCGTACCGTAGATGACCCCACCTGTGGCAAGGATGATCGTTGTAGTGAATTAACCAGAACGGGTATTCCTTCTGATCCAACCATTATTAATACTGAAAAAGAAGTATTATGTGTGAGTACAGAATGTCAGAACGTAGAGAGAGATAAGAAAAATAAGATTCGATTCTGGAATGAGCAATAATATATAAATATTATATAACAATAGATTAACGAAAAGAGATAACCATCATGAAGAAGATGCAGGGATTTACCTTGATAGAAATAATGATTGCATTATTGATCATCGGGATACTGGCTGGAATAGCAATACCCAATTATTCCGATTATGTTCTTAAAGCTAAACGTTCTGATGCTCATACAGCATTAGCTAATATGGCTTCAGCACAGGAAGATTATTATGCTAATAATCAGTATGTTTATACTGATGTTGTTGCCAATGTTGGGGGGGCTAACTCACAGGAAGGCTATTATATTTTATCAATTACTATGCCTGCATCAGCTGATTCATATACATTAACAGCGACTGCAACAGGTTCTCAGGTTGCTGATACTGACTGTCTGGTAATGACATTGACATCAACGGGTGTTAAGGGTCCGGTTGATGCTAATGGTGATCCCATTTGTTGGTAATCTTATCTAAGTTCTTTAGGTAACTGAAATACAATTTGTTCTTTTGGTTTGCTGTCTTCGCTTAAGGAGACAGCAAACCAGTCGTTTAGTTTATTAATTACATTTTTTACCAGCACTTCGGGTGCTGAAGCGCCTGCAGTAATTCCAATATTGTTTTTATTTATAAACCAGTCTTTATTTAACTCATCTGCATTATCGATTAAATAACTTTCAACACCTTTGTTAGAGGCAAGTTCTTTTAGTCGATTTGAGTTAGAGCTGTTGACTGAGCCTACTACAAGGATAATGTCGCAGTTTTCAGAAAGTTCTTTTACTGAGTCCTGACGATTCTGTGTGGCATAGCAAATATCATTTTTGCGTGGGCCCTGGATATCAGGGAAGCGTGCTTTTAACTCATTAATGATAGAAATAGTATCATCTACAGATAATGTGGTCTGAGTAACGAAGGCAAGTTTGGAGCTGTTAGTTACTTCGAGTTTCTTAACGTCATCAACTGTTTCAACCAGGTAAATATTGCCATTAGATGTTGAGTTATATTGACCTAGTGTGCCTTCAACTTCAGGGTGTCCGGCATGGCCAATTAGAATTACATCATCATTATTTTTGGCGTGACGTGCAACTTCCAGATGAACTTTGGTGACCAGTGGGCAGGTCGCATCAAAGATCTGGAATTTTCTTTTAGCAGCTTCTTTGCGTACGGCTTGTGAAACACCATGGGCGCTAAAAATGACAGTCGAGTCATCGGGAATTTCAGTTAATTCTTCTACAAAGATAGCGCCTTTGTTTTTCAGGCAGTCTACGACGTAGCGATTGTGTACCACTTCATGTCGCACATAAATAGGGGCACCAAAAATATCCAGTGCACGTTCAACGATTTCAATGGCACGATCAACGCCTGCACAAAAACCACGTGGATTAGCCAGCTGGATTTCCATAATTATTCCTGAGGTGGTTGAACCTTAATGATATCAGCGTTAAAGATTAAATTGTGTCCGGCCAGTGGATGGCTAAAGTCTACAATAACTTCTTTATCTTTAATTTCCAGTATTGTACCTGGAATTTCTTCATTATTAGGCCCATCAAATGCAATGATTTGTCCAGATTCTGGTTTAAGATCTGATGGGAAGTCATCTAGTGGGATGGCATGCTGATTGTCTTCATCGGGAAAGCCGAAACCCTGTTCGGGGTTGATACTGACAGAAACTGTGTCGCCCTCATTTTTTCCAATAAGAGCCTGTTCCATGCCGTCAGTAAGTGTGCCATCGCCTATGATGATTTCCAGGGGCGTCTCATCAAAACTGCTTTCTACTTCTGTGCCGTCTTCAAGTGACAGTCTGTAATTTAATGTAACGATAGAGTCGTAATCAATTTTGAGTTTCATGGCGATTTTTAAAGCTGTCGATGATTAAAAGAATGGCACCCACAGTAATAGCAGAGTCAGCAATATTAAAGGCCGGCCAGTGATGTTGTTGATAATAGACATCAAGAAAGTCGATTACATGTCCATATATGCTTCTATCAATAAGATTGCCGATAGCGCCGCCCAGTATCATCGCAATCGATACAGTCTGTAATTGCTGTTCAGGTTTCAGTTTCAGTAACCAGATAAAAAGAACAATACTGATAACAGATGAAAGCATAATGAAAAACCAGCGCTGCCATCCGCCTGCATCACTGAGGAAGCTAAATGCGGCACCGGGATTATAAACCAGTGTTAAATTAAACATGGGGATAATAGAAACGGGCTGATGATAATTTAAATAATAATCAGCCAGTATTTTTGTAGCCTGATCGAAAAAAATAATGCTGAGCACTATCCAGCCCCAACGTTTAATATGTAGTTTAAATGAATCAGGCATGATTTCTCTGTTCACCTGAACTGACAACATTATCGATGCAGCGACCACATAGTTCCGGGTGTTCGTTATGGCTACCAACATCTTCTCTATGATGCCAGCAACGTGCGCATTTGTTATGTTTAGTTACCTGAGTATCAATATAGAGTGTTTGACCCGATTCCATAGTAACTTCTACTGCAGAGTCTGGTTTGTTATTTACAGGACTTGCAGTTGCTTCTGAAGTAATGAGAACAAATCGTAGTTCATTTTCAAGAGCAGATAGTTGCTCGAATAATATTCCATCACAATACAGTGTGACTTCTGCATCAAGAGATGAGCCTATGTCTCCGGCAACGCGAAGTTTTTCCAGTTGCTTGCTTACATGGGTTCTCATTTCCTGAATATCTGACCAGAAATCAAAGTTCATTGTTTCTGAATTATCAAGATCAAATAAATTCTTATACCAGGTTTCTAACAGAATGCTCTCACTGTGTGAGCCGGGCATAACCTGCCAGATTTCTTCAGCAGTAAAAGAAAGAACAGGCGCAAGCCAGCGAGTCATGGCTTCAATAATGTGATACATGGCCGTTTGTGCAGAGCGACGTGCAATACTGTCTTTTTGAGTAGTGTATTGTCGATCTTTAATAACATCCAGATAGAAGCCACCTAATTCAACAGCGCAGAAATTATGTAGTTTCTGATAAATCAGATGGAAGTTATAGCCTTTGTAGGCATCAATAATTTGATGTTGTAATTCAAGTGTTTTAGCAACTGCCCAGCGATCCAGTGCCAGCATGCTTTTTTCATCCAGCATATCTGTTTCAGGATTAAATCCATTGAGATTTGCCAGTAGAAAACGTGAAGTATTACGGATGCGTCTGTAGGAGTCAGCAACTCGTTTAAGAATTTCATCAGATACTGTCATTTCTGCACTGTAGTCAGTCGCTGCAACCCATAAGCGTAAAATATCTGCACCGAGTGAGTTGCACACTTTTTGTGGTGCAACAACATTGCCCACTGATTTGGACATTTTTTTACCGTCGGCATCTACTGTAAATCCATGTGTCAGTACAGATTTGTAGGGTGCTGTGCCATTCATTGCGACCGAGGTTAGTAATGAGGATTGAAACCATCCACGATGCTGGTCAGAGCCTTCCAGATATAAATCTGCTGGAAAATGCAATCCATCGCGTTGCTGTAAAACACTGGCATGAGTAACGCCCGAGTCAAACCAGACATCCAGCGTGTCTGATACCTTGTCATAGTTATCGGCTTCATCACCCAGTAGTTCATTGTTTTCGAGATTAAACCAGGCATCTATACCCTGTTGTTCAATTTTCTGTGCAACCTGTTCAATAAGTTCGGCGGTTTGAGGATGAAGTTCAGCTGTTTCTTTATGTACAAACAGAGTGATAGGAACGCCCCAGGTGCGCTGACGTGAAATGCACCAGTCAGGTCGATTATTGACCATGCTTTCAATTCGTGCCTGACCCCAGTCAGGCATCCATTGGGTTTCAGTAATCGCCTTCATGGCAGAGTCACGCAAGCCATTTTGTTGCATACTGATGAACCACTGAGGCGTAGCGCGAAAAATAATCGGTGATTTATGGCGCCAGCAATGCGGGTAACTATGTTTAAGAGTGGTATATTTTAATAGTGTGTTTTTTTCTTCCAGTGTTTTAAGAATCGCATCATTGGCTTTATTAACATGCATGCCTGCAAACAGCTCTGTGTCAGGTAAAAATATACCATTACTGTTAACCGGATTGTAAACATCAAGGCCATATTTCTGGCCGACAATAAAGTCATCCTGTCCATGACCTGGTGCTGTATGTACAGCACCAGTACCTGCTTCAGTCGTTACATGATCACCTAAAATTACAGGTACCTGTTTGTCATAGAATGGATGTTGTAGCAGCTGATGTTCAAGTGCTTCACCTTTGCAACGACCGATAATTTTAAATTTATCTACGCCATAACGTTCAAGGGCATGCTCATGTAAAGCATCAGCAAGTAACAGATTAATGGTGCCAATGCCGGTGTCAGCTTTAACAAGAACATAATCAAAATCAGGGTGTAGAGATACAGCCAGGTTAGCGGGTAGTGTCCAGGGTGTTGTGGTCCAGATAACAGCAGCAACAGGATGCTCATTGCTATCGGCATCACAGGCACTAAAAAAAGCTGAACTATCAATGGCCTTGAAAGCAACATCAATTGCAGGTGATG
>JAPHQX010000071.1 GCA_026196035.1 Gammaproteobacteria bacterium | reverse complement strand
TTGAAACTGTGCTGGGCAAAAAACAGGTAGCTGCCCAGTGCCGAGGCAATGCTCATTGGCAGCAGCACCACGAAGAAGGCCATATCAAAACCACCGAACAGCCAAAGGATGGCAATCAGTCCGCCATGAGCGAACAGAGCCAGGGCGGAATCCCAGTTTTTAATCGGGTCACGCAGCAGCGGTAATATGCAGATGCTGTAGGCAAAGATGGTGAGGTAACCAAAGAGTACGATTAAGGGATGGCGTTGAAAGCGATAGGCTGCGCGGGTAACAGGGGATGCATTTCGCCACATCTGCGTGTTGATTATGGGGAAGGCACCGACACTGGCGATACTGATCTTGCCAACATTGCCGTGATGGTAATTATGGCTTCGGTTCCATGAGCGTGGAGGTGTCAGTGCAAAGGCAGCGTACACCCGAAACAGTAACCAGGCGAGACGGGAATCAGCCAGTATCGCCCGGTGCATATAATCGTGATAGGTAATAAAGGCGCGCACCATAAACAGGGCGGCCAGAATCGACAGCAGTGACCTCATGGGCCACCAGGGAATCATGGCGGTGCCGATGAGGGTGGTGATCATCAGGCTGAACGTAGTGCCAACATGCCACCAGCTTTTTGCCACTGATTCAGATGCAAAGGGTGCAGTCGCTTTCATCAGTTCATGGCCGATGCGAATACCGGCGCTGTGTTCGGTCATGTCCTGTAGTTCGACGGGAGTGTTGTCATTTATCTCAAGAAAAGTCTGTTTTTGTGTCATAACCCTGGCCTCCGGCGCTGATAGAATACATGCACACAAACACACTTTTTTATAACACAGGTTGGCAGAATAACCATTGATACAGGGCAAACAGAACACGGGTGAGTTACAGTGAGGGCAGGATTTAAAGCTGGATGACTAATGTAATTATTTGTTTGCTAATTTCTGTTTCAGGGTTTCTTCCAGTAGCTGTCGGTAATTACGTATTCGCTGAACATAGAGTACCGGCTCTGTTCCCCGTGCATATCCGTGTTTCAGTTCTGAATAATATTTTTTCTGTGATAGCAGGGGTAACACTTCTTTAAGATCGACCCAGAGGTCAGGGTTCTTTCCGAGTTTTGCTGTCAGTTTACGGGCATCATTAAGGTGACCATATCCTACATTGTATGCAGCCAGTGCATACCAGAGTCGGTTTTCATTTTTAACACTGTCGGGAATGCGTTTAATCATTTTGTTTAGATATTTTGCGCCACCATTAATGCTTTGTATGGCGTTAAGTCGACTTTTTACGCCGACCGCTTTAGCGGTGTTGAGTGTTAACATCATGATACCTCTGACACCGGTCGGGCTTTTGGCATTAGCGCGCCAGTGTGATTCCTGGTAGGCCTGTGCGGCCAGTAATGTCCAGGGAATATTGTGTTGTTTGCCTGCTGTCTGAAAGGTTTCTATATATTGAGGTAAACGTTTTTTGATGCGACGCATAAAGGCGCGCACATCAACATAGTCAAAAATTTCAACATGGCCATAGTAGCGTTCATGCACGGTGGCGAGAAAACCATTTTCTTCGATCTGTTCAAACCATGTTTCAAGTGTGCTGTTCAGGTTTTTCCACTGCGGTGCCAGCATCCATGACATGGCCTGTGGTTCACCAATGGTAAAGGCGACAATTAACTCGGGATGATAACGTCGGCTAATGCTAACAATGGTAGAGTCTGCGAGAGTGCAATCAATCTTTTTACGCCAGACCTGTTCGAGTAGTTGTTCTGTGTCGAGATCAGTGACGGTCTGCCATTGAAGTTTGGGGTAATCAGCTTTCAGGCTGTTTAATGTTTCCTGATAGCTGCTGTTCTCGATAACGGTTATTTTCAGGTCGATCAGGTCATCCGGGCTTTTGGGCAGGCTACCGTTATTACGGCGGCAGACGACCTGTTGCTGTACCTCCTGGTACTCCGGGCCAAAGATAAAACCGTCATCGTTCCTGTCTTCTGTGTAGGTGAGGCCGGCCGCTGCAATGTGGCCTTCGCCGGCATTGATGGCAGTGATGATGTCGTCGGTGCTGTTGAAAATCTTAAAGCGGACTTTGAGATTATGCTGTCGGGCAAATTGTGTAACCAGATCATGTTCCGGGCCTGAGGGTCCGTCACGACCTTCATACCGGGTAGTGGGTGCATTGCGTGTCAATACGACAAGTTCTCCCTGCTGCCTGATGGTGTCGAGAGCGGCGTTATTGTCGCTGTAAGCTGCAAGCATCATACCTAAAGCCACTATCGGTATGATTAAAAAGTGGTATTGCATGGTGGGAATACTAAGTGGAATTGATGTTAAAGGCCAGATGATAATAGAGGTCTGATCCGGTTTGTCGACGCATAATAAACCCGTAATCCTGTCTTTATATTTCGTTTATCGCCTTGTCACTCACCCTCGGTATAGATTCATCTTCACTGCGTGAACCTTCCAGCAGGGCGGCGCTGATAACCATTAATGCGCCGATTATTTCATGGGTTTTTAACTCGGCACTGGTTATCACCGCGACTGATACCACGGCTACTACCAGTTCCATGACCAGAATTATGGAAGAACGACCGGCTTCCATTCGAGTGACCGCCCATTGAGTACCGATGGTGATCAGGCTTAACCACAGGGCGCCATAAGCCACGGCCAGAGGGATGGCGTTGTTGTCTGGTAAAGGGCCTGTCTGGGTGGCGGCAAGCAGGAAACTGCCCATGATGATGGTGCAGCCGATAAAGGTAAACGACACTTTACTCATTAGTGGTATATGTTGAGTAAAACGAAATAGTATATTGGTGGCCGCCAGCCCCATGCCCGAGGCTATGGCCATTAAATCAATCCAGCTAATACCGTGCCATGAGGTATGCCAGATATCAAGAATGACAAAGGCGCCGCTCAGGCAGACAACTGCCGAGATTAAACGAATGTTATCGATTTTTTCTTTTAAAAATAATCGGCCACCCAGTACGCTCCAGACGGGTAGCAGGTAAAACAGGATCATCACGCGGATGACATCGCCATAGAAGATGGCGGTTTGAAATGATGCATTGGTAAAGCCTCCGATCAGAGCAATCATTAACATCAAGCCGATACCCTGTTTCCAGTATTTAAACTGTTTAATAAGCCAGGGCGACATCACCAGTGCACCTGAAATGAAGGCAATAAATATCAGGTGTAGACTGTCCAGTCCCATATCGTTCAGGGTTTTAATCGGTAACCAGGCAAATCCCCAGCCAACAGCGCTAATAAAAAGAATGATGACAGGTAGTCGTGTATTCATTGAAAACTCATTAATGTGATATGCGAGGGAGTGATTAGCTTCATTCGGTGATTGTGTCATAATTGCAGCTGTAATTCTCAATTACCTGTAATTGCATCTGGTGTTAATATATTTTGAGGTTTTATGAAAAAAACGTTTAAGTTAAGCCATGAAAAACTCAGCATTCCAAGACGTGTTGAAGCCATCAAGCATGAAGTTAAAAAATATATAAAAAGAGAACGCAGAAAAGATTTGCCCAAAGATTATGATTACTGGGATTTTGACTGTCGATTTGGTGTCGATGAGGCCAGTAGTGAAGTGATTCATATATCAGAGATTAATAAACGCATTAGCTGGGTAGAAGCAGAACAGCTTGAGTCTTTTTATCTCGAAGTTATGGTCAAGCCCTGTCGACGAAAAAAAGATGTTGGCAAAAAAATAATTCTATAATGAAAAAAATATTAGTCATTGGTTATGTGTGGCCTGAGCCGAATTCATCGGCAGCAGGCAGGCATATGTTATCTATTTTACGATTATTTAAACAACAGAACTGGCAGGTTGAATTTGCCACGCCTGCACAAACCTCTGAGCATATGATTGATCTGAAGGCTGAGGGTATTTCAGGTCAGGGCATTATACTCAATTGTGACAGTTTCGATGACTATATAAAAAACTATCAGCCCGATATTGTTATGTTCGATCGTTTTATGATGGAAGAACAGTTTGGCTGGCGCGTGGAAAAAAGCTGCCCCGATGCACTTAAAATATTAGATACAGAAGATTTACAGTGTTTACGCAATGCTCGTCAGCAGGCTATTAAGCAAGATCGTGAATTAACACAGGCGGATCTGTTCAGTGATCTGGCTAAGCGTGAAATAGCGGCCATCTTACGTTGTGATATTTCTTTGATTATCTCTAGCTTTGAAATGGAGCTATTAGTTGATACATTTAAGGTCGATGCCAGTTTGCTGCATTATTTGCCCTTTATGGTTAAGCTGGCCGAGTGTCCGGATACAACTACGGGTTTTTCTGAGCGTAAACATTTCATGAGTATTGGTAATTTCCGTCATCCACCAAACTGGGATATGGTGTTGCAGCTGCAAAAGATCTGGCCGTTGATAAAGCAGAAAATACCAGAGGCTGAATGTCATATTTATGGTTCTTATCCACCACCCAAAGCGACTGCCTTAAATAATCCGAAAAGCGGTTTTCTAATTAAAGGCTGGGCTGAAAATGTATTTTTTGTTATGCAGGCTTCTCGACTGTGTCTGGCGCCAATAAGATTTGGCGCAGGTATTAAAGGTAAGTTATTAGATGCGATGATTATGCAGTTGCCGAGTATTACCTCTTCTGTGGGTAGCGAAGGCATGTGTCTGGGTGAGCCCTGGCCAGGCAGGATTGCAGATGATGTCGAAGAATTCGTATCTGCAGCGGTTGAGTTATATAGCAATGAACAGGCGTGGCATGAAGCGCAAAAAAATACGCCTGAGTTATTGCGATCACGATATGATGCTGATGTGCTAGGTGTACAGTTGATAGATAAAATAAATCAGATAGAAAACAATCTGGCTCAGCATCGTCTGAATAATTTTACCGGCGCCATGCTTAAGCATCATTCTATGCTGAGTACACAATATATGTCGCAATGGATTGCGGCCAAAAACAGTGTAAAGCGGGAGGTGATGATATGAAGATGTTTCTCATAGTGTTTGCGCTTGCGTTGTTATTTGTGATTGGCTCTGCAGGTATGATGCGTTATTTTGACGGTAAGTCTGTGTCAAAGAAAGATAAAGGAAAAAAGGACATAGGTCGCAGGGATATTGATAGCTAGCAATGTTATCAATAAACTATAATTCTTCTGTGATTTTTGAATCGGGGTTTTTATAACAGGATTTTTTCATACAATGTATATCTGGAATCGACGAGATTAATAAAATGAAAACCATTATCTGTTTGTTCATTACGGGGTTGCTTCTTTCTGTTAACAGTTCATTCGTCATGGCTGCTGAGGATGTTGATCGGCTTCTTAAAAGTGCCTTACGAGTATTTAATCCTTTGCCAGAGAAGATGCCGGGTTCAGAAAATGATACAGCGGAACGTATCGCGCTGGGTAAAAAGCTTTTTTTTGAAACGCGTCTGTCAATCAACAATACTCAGTCCTGTGCCAGTTGTCACCGCCTGGATGATGGTTTTGCCGGTGTCGATAACTTACCGACTTCTCCCGGTGCCAGGGGTGAGCCGGGTACACGAAACAGCCCGACAGTTTTAAATGCAGGCTGGCAGCGTACTCAGTTCTGGGATGGTCGTGCGGAGAATCTGGTAGAGCAGGCAAAGGGCCCTATTTTAAATCCAATTGAGATGGCTATGCCGGATGAACAGGCGGTTGTGAAAAAAATACAGGATATTAAGGAATATCAGGATGCCTTCGTGACTGCATTTCCGAAGAGTAAGCCAGCAGTGACTTATCATAATATTGCAGAAGCCATTGCTGCTTTCGAAAGAACCTTAATCACGCCCAGTCGTTTTGATGATTTTCTTAACGGTGATACGAAAGCATTAACTCAGCTTGAGTTACAGGGTTTGAAAACCTTTATCAAACTTGATTGTAAGCAGTGTCATGATGGTGTGTTGCTGGGTGGTGAGGCATTTGAAAAGCTGGGCAAGAAAAATCCCTATGACAATCAGTCAGATCAGGGTATGTATGCGCTGACAAAAGATAATGATGATCGGATGTTTTTTAAGGTGTCAGCGTTACGTAATGTGGCATTAACAGCGCCTTACTTTCATGATGGAAAGCTGGTTACGCTTTCCGAGGCTGTACGTTCAATGGCCTGGTTGCAACTGGATATGAAATTAACTGATCAGCAGGTAGATGAAGTGACCGGTTTCCTGAGGTCACTGACAGATAAATCTCGTGAAAAATAATGGTGAACAGCAGGTTTACTAAGTAAACTGTAAACGGATTAATGGATCTGTCTGATTTTTAACTGGGGAGAAATGTAATGGCGCTGGAAAGTGATGATTTAAAAAAGCTCATACATGCTCTGGAATTTGCTTCCAGAAAGCATAAAGATCAGCGTCGCAAAGATGTTGATGCATCACCCTATATTAACCATCCCATTTCGCTGGCCAGCATTCTATGTAATGAAGCTCATGTGACTGATATTGATGTGATCTGTGGTGCTCTGTTGCATGATACCGTAGAAGATACAGATACCACTGAAGAAGAACTGGAAAAAGAGTTTGGTAAAAAAATCTGTAATATTGTTATGGATGTTACTGATGATGCGCTGCTGTCACGACCCGAACGTAAACAGGCACAGATAGATCATGCTGCTCATGCATCTGATGAGGCCAAGCTGGTTAAACTGGCGGATAAAATAAGTAATCTGAGAGATGTTGCAATTAATTCACCGCCGACCTGGTCATTAGAACGACGTCAGGAATATTTTGACTGGGCAAAACAGGTCATAGATCAGTTGCGTGGTGTGCATCCACAGCTTGAAGGCATATTTGATGAGGCTTATTCCCGTAGGCCATGAATCTTGCGAAAAAACCGTGAGATTACTATCACTCATTTTAATAAGCGATAAAGGCTATTTTACTAATGGATAGATCATCAGAAATAAAAAATATTATGAGTCATGTTGATAAGGGTAATTATCATGCGGCAATTAATCTTTCTATTTCTGCCATGAATGAATGTCGTCGAAATAATGATCAATCAGGCATTAATCAATTTCTTGATCTAATTAAAGAGATAGTACAAATCATGACTAATGAATTTGGTAGCCAGCATTAATTTTTTGAAATAACTTACTTATTACATCCCTTCTTTTTCTGTTTTAATTCCTGTTGATTTTTTCTGTTCGAATATTTAATAAACTCCTGGGTTATGCCAGCAAGCAGTTAGGCACTGCATTATCACTTGATCTTATTAAATATGAGTTCTTCTATATTCATTATTATTTTGCCGGTCAGGTTTAGCGCTTCTCGTATTTGAGCCTGTTTCATGTCATCAGTTTAGTGGTTTACCTACCCATTCGGGTAATGGAAAAATCAACCATTTATTATAATAATGAGCTATAAAATTAGTTTTTAAAATGATGAATGAGAGCCTGTTCTACAGGGCGTTGTAAATGAAAAACGAAAAACAAAGACAATACCACAGGCTGGTTTATCCTGATTCCTACCGTCCATCTTTAATGATGGATAACGCCTATGATTATGAAGTTGCCGATGTCTCCGAATATGGGTTGAAGGTTAAGGTTGATGATGACCTTGCCTTCATGGTTGATGACAGTGTCATGGCGGCCATTGCTTTCCCTGGCGGCAAAGAGTTTGATCTAAGTGGCAAGGTGGTTCGAGTTGAACAGGGTTTTGCCGGTTTACAACTGGATGGACCCTTACCGCAAAGCATTATTACAGCCGAAGCACTCTATCTCATGCGTAATTTCCCCGATGCTCGAGAATTACAGGCCTGATACAGCGCCTGGAGATTCAGGTGTTAATCGACAATCTCTTCTTTTCCAGTAGTGCTCTTTATGGTCTTTACGCCTTTACTCTGATGATGGTGTTGTCTCATTCCTGTTAAAGGCCAGATCTCATAAAGTTGAAAGGATTCTTCCATGAAAGCTGGAATTACTGGCCTGTCGATGTTTTTTAAATCTCAGAAAGTGGGAAGGTGCGTGAACCGATACCTGATATGAAATATAATAAGCGCCTTTTGCAGGTCTGCCTGCGCCATTAACTGATTTAGAGATACTAATAATGCCAAGTTCCAGGATTATCTACACCCAGACCGATGAAGCTCCGGCTTTAGCGACTTATTCATTTCTGCCTGTTGTACAGGGGTTTACCAGGGCGGCGGGCATTGAGGTGGAGACACGGGACATTTCTCTGGCGGCCCGTATTCTGGCCAGTTTTCCTGATAATCTGACGGCAGAGCAAAAGACTGACGATGCCCTGGCTGAGCTGGGTGAGCTGGCCAGGACTCCTGAAGCAAATATTATCAAACTGCCCAATATCAGTGCTTCGATTCCCCAGTTGAAAGCGGCGATTAGTGAATTACAGTCTCAGGGTTATGATATTCCTGATTATCCTGAAGAAGCTTCTAATGAGGCAGAGCAGGCTATCAAGGCGCGTTATGCCAAAGTACTGGGCAGTGCGGTGAACCCGGTGTTACGTGAAGGTAATTCGGATCGCCGTGTGGCGGGCCCGGTGAAAGAATATGCGAAGAAGCACCCTCATTCCATGGGTGAGTGGTCGAAAGAATCCAGATCTCATGTGGCTTCTATGGATGAGGGCGATTTTTATGGCAGTGAACTGTCGGCGGTGATGGATGCAGCGGATAGTCTTAAAATTCAGCTGATCGCCGATGATGGTGAGACCCGTGTTTTAAAAAAAGCGGTGCCGGTACTGGCCGGTGAGGTGGTCGATGCCTCGGTAATGAGTGTGAATAAATTGCGTGCCTTCTTTGAGCAGGCGGCGCAGGAAGCAAAAACAGATGATGTGCTGCTGTCACTGCATATGAAAGCCACCATGATGAAAGTCTCTGATCCGATTATTTTCGGTCATGCGGTGAATGTCTATTACAAAGATGTGTTTGCCAAACATGCGGCCACTTTTGAAAAGCTGGGAGTGGATACCCGCAATGGCCTGGGTGATGTGTATGCCAAAATTGCTGATTTGCCAGAGGCTGAGCGAGCTGTTATCGAAGCGGATATTCAGGCAGTGTATGCCTCACGTCCCGAGCTGGCGATGGTGAATTCGGATAAGGGCATTACGAACCTGCATGTGCCCAGTGATGTGATTGTCGATGCCTCCATGCCGGCAATGATTCGTTCATCGGGCAAAATGTGGGGGCCTGATGGCCAGCTGAAAGATACCTGTGCGATGATTCCCGATCGCAATTATGCCGGTGTTTATCAGGCGACTATCGAATTCTGCAAGGAACACGGTGCTTTTAATGTGAGCACCATGGGTAATGTGAGTAATGTGGGGCTGATGGCGCAGAAAGCCGAAGAGTATGGTTCACATGATAAAACCTTTGAGATTCCCGCTGCAGGTACGGTGCAAGTCACCAATGCTGCCGGTGATGTGGTGCTTGAACATAAGGTTGAGCAGGGTGATATCTGGCGCATGTGCCAGACAAAAGACTTGCCCATTCAGGACTGGGTGAAGCTGGCAATTACCCGTGCACGTTTAACCGGTCAGCCGGCTATTTTCTGGCTGGATGAAGATCGTGCCCATGATGCCAATCTGATTAAAAAAGTTGAAGCCTATACAAAAGATCACGATACCAGCGGGCTTGATATCCGAATCATGTCACCCATTGCGGCGACTCAATATACATTAGAGCGAGTCAAAGAGGGTAAGGATACTATCTCGGTAACCGGTAATGTATTGCGTGACTATCTCACTGATCTATTCCCGATTTTAGAGCTGGGTACCAGTGCCAAGATGTTATCCATTGTGCCATTGCTGGCGGGGGGTGGTCTGTTTGAAACCGGTGCCGGTGGTTCGGCTCCAAAACTGGTAGAACAGCTGCTGGAAGAAAATCATCTACGTTGGGATTCGCTGGGTGAGTTTCTGGCACTGGCGGTTTCAATTGAAGATCTGGCGATTAAAACAGGCAGTGCTAAAGCAAAAGTGCTGGCCGCTGCATTAGATAAAGCCAACAGTATGTTTCTTAATAATGACAAGTCGCCTTCACGTAAAGCGGGAGAACTGGATATTCGCGGCAGTCATTTTTATCTCGCCCTGTACTGGGCGCAGGCACTGGCTGAGCAGAATGATGATAGTGAATTAAAAGCCATGTTTACGCCTGTTGCAGAAGAGTTAACCGCTAACGAATCAAAAATTGTTGAAGAGTTAAACAGTGTGCAGGGTAAACCGGTTGAGCTGGGTGGCTACTATTCTCCGGATAAACAGATAACAGCTCAGGTAATGCGCCCGAGTGCAACACTGAATGCAGTGATTGATGGTTTGTAAATACATAAAGTGTTCTGGTTAAAATAATTAAAAAGCCCGGCTAATAATTATTTATTGGCTGGCCTTTTTTAGCTATGAAAACAGCTTGGAATAAAAACAATCTGGATAACTATAATTACGGCTAAAATACCACATGAGAATTTTAAAAAGTTTTGTCCCTGTTTTGTTGTTGCTGGTAGTGTCTTTTTTCGGTTATCAAAAATACGATCAATTACCTTCGGTTATTATTAATGGAATTGTTTTTCTCCCCGTGACACTGGCTGTACTGGTGATGGGCCTGGCTATTCATTTTAATCGTAGCCCGGTATTTTTTTATGTGATACTGGTGGTGATTGCTAATATTGTACTGGGCCTGGGTATGGCATCGACTTATCTTGCTTATGCGCTGGTATCAATACTACTGCCTTTGTTATTACTGGTATTAACGCTATTGCCTGAGCGGGGTATTTTTAGTGCCAATGCAATTCCTGCTCACGCAACGTTATTATCAAGTTTGTTTTTTACATTTGTTATTGCCATGATGTCACCGGAGTGGACTGAGCACCTGCTTTTGTCTGACTGGTTACCGGCGCGTTATTTTGACTGGACGCCGCAGTCGCAATCGGTATGGCTAGTTTCTGTGGTGGTGTTTATTTATATGCTGGTGCTGTGTTTTGTTCGTACATCACCTCATATGTTTGCCGGGCTTGGAGTTCTGGTGATGTTAATAGCTCAACTGCATTTTGGTGAAACCAGTCGTAGCTTAAATATGTTTAGTAGCGCTGCTTTACTGATGTGCTTATATGCCGTGTTACAGGAGTCATGGCGTATGGCTTATCTGGATGAGTTAACTGAGCTACCAGGCAGGCGCGCATTGCGTGAAAAGTTTCAGAAGATGAGTGGTGTTTATACAGTGGCCATGCTGGATGTCGATCACTTTAAAAAATTTAATGATACCTACGGTCATGATACGGGTGACGGGGTGCTGCGGATGATTGCAGGGAGACTGAGAAAAGTGACTGGCGGAGGTGTGTCATATCGTTATGGCGGTGAAGAATTTTCAGTCGTGTTTAATGGTAAAAGTAAGGAAGATGCTGCGCCGTATCTGGAAACGTTGCGCGAATCAATTGCCAGTTCACTGTTTGTCGTTAATCGTGTGAGTCGGCGACAAAATGATCGCAAACCATCGGACAAAAACCATAAAGCGGTTACTGTAACAGTGTCTATTGGTATCGCTGATTCAACTGGTGATGTTGAATCGCCATGGGATGTTTTGAAGCTTGCTGATAAGGCGCTTTATCGAGCCAAGGGTAAGGGGCGTAATTGTGTTAGTGGTTAATCTCGAATGTTTCATAATTAAACTGAAATCAATTAATTCATGAAGCAGCCAAAAGTCAGTATTGGTTTAACTAACCCAAAAAGCCCGAAAAACGTAGCTTCAGTTATGCGCGCAGCAGGTAACTACGGAGTGGGTGAAATTTTTTATACCGGTACGCGTTATGATCGCGCTGTTATGCTTAATCCGGATACGCCGAATTTGAGTCGCAGTGTGGGTCAGGCTGTGTCTTTGACTGCTGTAAGTTGTCTGATAGATGCAGTGTCTGAAGATGTAAAAATTATCTGTGTAGAATTTGCAGAAGATGCTATAGCTTTGCCCGAATATAAGCACCCGGAAAATGCCTTGTATGTATTTGGTCCGGAAGACGGCACGCTTGGTCAGGATGTCATCGATCGTGCAGATGATGTGGTATATGTGCCGACGATGGGCTGCATGAATCTTGCCGCAAGTGTTAATGTGTTGCTTTATGACCGACTGGCTAAATCTTTTTTAAAGATGGATGGTAATGATCTTATTCGTCAAAGTCGTGATACGAATAACAGGCTTAAAGTTAAAAAAATATGAACTTACCATTCTGGCAAGCTAAATCGCTTTTTGAAATGAATAAAACTGAATGGGAGTCTTTATGTGATGGCTGCGCTCAGTGCTGCCTGGTTAAGCTGGAGGATGAAGAGACAGGTGATTTATATATGACTAATGTGGCCTGTCATTTACTGGATATTCAAACCTGTCGTTGTACTGATTATGAACATCGATTAGAGAAAGTTTCGACGTGCCTTTCATTATCAATAGAAGATCCGGAGACTTTTAAATGGCTGCCAGAGACCTGCGCTTATCGGCGATTATCAGAAGGAAAAGATTTGATGAACTGGCATCCTCTGTTGAGTAACAATAATGAATCGGTTCATCAGGAATGTATTTCAGTGCGCGATTTTGCGCAGTCAGAAGAATATATACATGTTGATCAATTACCGGATCATGTTATTGAGAAAATTAGTTAATGATGGAATTAGTGCTTATGCATATTAGTCGATTTTATGTGTGCTATGTCTGGTCATTTTGTGTTGTGATCAGCTAAGGTACAAAATACTATGAAAATTCCAAAACGACTCCAGCCCCTGCTAGATGATGGTCTGATTGATGAAGTTCTTCGCCAGTTAATGAGTGGCAAAGAAGCTGCGGTGTATGTCGTCCGTTGTGGTGATAAGGTTCGTTGTGCAAAAGTCTATAAAGAAGCGAGTCAGCGTAGTTTTAAAAAAGCCGTACAGTATCAGGAGGGTCGTAAGGTTCGTAATAGTCGACGTGCACGTGCCATGGAAAAGGGTTCGAAGTTTGGCAGGCATGAGCAGGAACAGATCTGGCAAAATGCAGAAGTTGATGCTTTACATCGACTGGCTGATGCAGGTGTTCGAGTTCCGCAGCCTTACTGTTGCATAGATGGCGTCCTGTTGATGGAGCTGGTTACCGATGGTGATGGCGGTGTCGCGCCTCGACTGGGTGATGTTGAAATGCCGGCTGAAATTGCAGTAGAAGATCATGCTATGGTAATGCAATATATAACACGCATGTTGTGTGCGGGTCTGGTGCACGGCGACCTGTCTGAATTTAATGTACTGGTTGATGATTCAGGGCCAGTGGTTATTGATTTGCCTCAGGCAGTAGATGCGGCGGCCAATAATAATGCACAAATGATGCTGGCGCGTGATGTTAATAAAATAACTGATTACTATGCGCTGTTCGCTCCAGAATTAAAAAATACCCGGTATGCGGAAGAAATATGGGCATTGTACGAAAACGGCGAGTTGCATCCCGATGTTGAGTTGACCGGTTATTTTGAAGAGAATAATGTCCACGCTGATGTTGATGGCGTGCTCGATGAAATTAAAGCGGCCTGGCAGGAAGAGCAGGATCGTTTATTGCGTATCAGTGATTGCGAATCGCCGGCATAATTTATTGAAACAGGTCGATTGATTATTAGAAATATAATATGATGAAAAAATAAAATTAGAGGGATTTTAATTCTATCAGCAATACCTGTTTTCTAGTCTGGTTACATTATTAAAAGGAGGTAATTATGTTTGCGGCACCAAAAGTTGAAGAAGTTATTTCGGTCATGCATGCCAGGGGTTATAAGGTATTTGATGACTCAAGAGGGCACGACTTAAATATTGTCGGTATCAGAACCGAGTCCATGGAAGCGGAGAAATTTAATGACTGGTTAATGGTTTTTTACATCTTTGATAATGCCTGGAATTATTTCGCTTTTCCAGCCACTACTGATCCAGGTACTTACTATCGAAAAAATCCGCTCAATGTTAAAGGCACTGCAGTTCTTAAGCCGGGACAGTATCGCAGTGTTTATACGATAGGTCGTCATCGTAATTATAAGGCCCTGCAGCAAATTGATAATATGACAGTTTATAGAGACGCAAATAGGGATGCTCAATTAAATACAGAAGGTATGGTTGAAGATACCGGTTTGCATTCTATTAATATACACAGGTCTAATGCGCATCGGCCATCAACTGTTGTGGGTAAGTGGAGTGCAGGTTGCCAGGTGTTTCAGGATCCGGATCATTTCAATTTCTTTCTGATTCTCTGTGATCGAGCAAGTAAAAAGTTTGGAAATAAATTTAGTTATACCTTGCTGGAAGAGGTGGATTTTCACTAGGTTTATTTGTCTTCATCAGGCAGTTAGCGGGTTGATACTGAAAGTGCGTTTATTCGGCTTTATTAATTCACTGAAATGATTAAATCAAATAAGGATATAAATTATGTTACCTAGAAATATAGTTGTCTGTGCCGATGGAACTGGGAATAAAGGTGGGTATTCGCCAGATAGTAATGTTTACAAGGTTTATAAGATGGTTGATAAACATTACAAGGGCAAATGTAGTGATGGGGTTGATATTAAAGAACAGATTCTGTTTTACGATAATGGAGTCGGTACGGCAATAAATAAATTATGGCGTGCAGTGAGTGGTGGTTTTGGGCTTGGGTTCAGACGCAATGTGTGTGACCTGTATAAATTCCTGGCACGGAATTATCGAGAGGGTGATCGTATTTTCTTTTTTGGATTTAGTCGTGGTGCATCTACCGTCAGAGCCTGTAATGGCATGATTCATAAATGCGGTCTGGCGAAAGGCGAAGGTTTACGTAATCAGGATCTGGATGAGCTGGTTAAAGAAGCTTATTGTGCTTATCAATATCATATTAAATCACCTGAGCGTGCCATAAACTTTAAAAATAATCCGGAAAAATCTCATGGTGCTGTCCCCGTTCAGTTTCTAGGCGTCTGGGATACGGTAGTTGCTCTGGGGTTTCCTAAACGCACTGATATTACCGGGCCGGTTACGCTTCTGCTGAATACGATATTTGGCACCCTTGAGAAAATATCTGATTATTTTTTTCCACACAGTTTTTTTTACTATAAGTTAACGGATAATGTTGCACATGCCTGTCAGGCACTGGCTATCGATGACGAGAGGACCGCGTTCTGGCCTTACGTATGGCAGGAGAAGAATATAGATGAGGCTAAGGATCGCACTACTGATAACGTAGAGCAGGTTTGGTTTGCAGGCATGCATTCTAATGTTGGCGGTGGTTATCAGCGTGCGGGGATGGCAGGTGTGCCATTGTACTGGATGATGAAAAGGGCGCAGCATCACGGCTTAATGTTTACAGATGAATCTATGCAAAAAGCTTATGACGATAGTCATATACATGGTCGCATGTACGATTCGCGAAGTGGTTTTGCGATGCTGTATCGTTATCATCCAAGAGATATTGAAGAACGCTGTAAAAACAAACTGATTGGCAACAATATAAAAATTCATAGTAGCGTCATTCAACGGCTTAATCATCGTACTGCAAATTATGCTCCCGGTTTCATTCCTTCAAAATTTGATGTGGTTGATACTGAGCAATCAGCCAATGTTGAACATTATGATTTGACAGCAGAGAGTGGATGGCATGAAACTAGACGGCGAATTAATAAGCTGGTTTCATATCGTAAGAAAATGTACGGCATTATGCTGGCATTTGTTCTGGCGATTCTGGGTTATGCCATCTGCTTATGGGCAAGGTTGCCAGATGAAATAGAGCGAAAAGGATTATCGGGTGATATCGCTGATATGCTGGATTATTTTTCACTGGATTTATTTGATGGTCTGATACAGTTGATTGTTGTGCAGAAGCCCTGGTTATCTATTATTGTTATTACTCTTCTGGGTATTTATTTCTTTGTTAACCATGTTTTGTATAAGAGAACTGTAGCTGCTTGTGAAATGCTCAGACATTACATAATTGAGTCGAAGCCTGAGGTTAATCAATAGTATTGCTTGTTGTGATAATAAGCGACACAATATTTAATATTATTGTGTCGCTTAATTATAAGGGTTGTTTTTATAAAAATATGTATAAATTATTGTCTGAATGTTCGCCTTCTGAAGCTACATTAGTGATGGGTAGATATCAAAATCTGTCAATTATCTGGAAACTCAAACAGAGCTGAATGATATCAATAATATTGAGGGTTATGCTAACTGGATTTCCTTTTTATTATGTTCTGTCTTAAAGCCAATGCTCAGCCTGTGAGTCACTCGTCTTAATGTTGGTTTTTAATCATGTCAGATAACAAAACTAGAATATTATGTATCTATCATGGTAACTGCCCCGATGGTTTTGCTGCAGCCTGGGCTGAAACGCCAGAACAGGTTGTAAGAATACTGAAGTAAGTTATCAGGACAAGTTTGAGGCTGGTAGTAACAGTTTATTGTCTATGGTTGTGTGTTGTGTGTTTATTGACTAAAATGTGAAAAGCTAACTGTTTGGAGTGTCATATGTTACGGTTCTTTATTATTTCCTTGGTCTGTATTCTTTATATACCGTTAGTCAGCGCAAATGATGCGCTTAGCCAACGTACACAAAAAAGCAAAATGGTTGTAAAGCAGTTCATGGGTCAGCTTAAAGGCGAGCTGCAGAATGCTATGAAGTCTGGTGGCCCATCGAATGCTATTGATGTGTGTAATAAAACTGCACCTCTGATTGCTAAGAATTTATCTGATAAATACGGATGGAAAGTTGCGCGTACCAGTCTAAAAACCCGTAATGCTGCCAATGCACCGGATGTCTGGGAAGCAAAAGTTCTTAATATGTTTGAAGAACGAAAAAGCAAGGGTGAAGATGTAAAGTCTATGGCCTATTCAGAAGCTATTGAAGTAAAGGGACGTAAATATTTTCGTTTCATGAAAGCTATTCCTACCGGTGAAGTTTGTCTGAAGTGTCATGGTAATAATGTAGCGCCTGAGCTGACTGCAAAGATAAAAGAAATATATCCTGACGATCAGGCTACCGGTTTCGAGCTGGGTGATATTCGGGGTGCATTTACAATTATTCAGCCCTGGTGATTTTATCACCGGGCTAGACTGATTACGGAGCTTAATGTTTTGTTTTATAAATATATTGAAGCCATTTATTTTGCCTGAACTTTCCTTCTCTGTAGTTAATCAATATGTGTAAGTTACTCAGCGAGTGGTTACCTTCCGATGCTGCAATTGATTTGCTCAGGTTAAATGGCCTTACCGATGATCAAATTGAAAAATCCACTGCTTACTTAAAGAGTCGGTCTGAACTCAATGATATTGATGATGTTGAGGGTTATGATAACTGGAATTCCTTTTTTATTATGTTCTGTATCAAAGCTAATAAGCCGGTAACTCACTAGCCCTGTCATGTCTGTTAATTATAATTAATCATATGCCTGATTTATTCTGCATCTACCATGGAAATTGTCCCGATGGTTTTGCCGCTGCATGGGCTGTGCGTCATGCGCTGGGTGATGCGGTAGAGTTTTATAAAGGTGTTCATCAACAACCGCCACCGAATGTTAGTGGTAAAGATGTGCTGCTGGTTGATTTTTCCTATAAAAAAGACGTGTTGATCGAGATGTTAAAAACTGCCGCCAGTATTACTATTCTTGATCATCATATTTCAGCTGAAAAAGACCTGGCTGATTTACTCTCCAGTGGAAAGATAAAGGGTCTCTTCGATATGAGCAAGTCTGGTGCTATGTTGGCCTGGGAGTGGTTTAATCCTGGTGTGCCAGCACCAATGCTTATTGAGCATATACAGGATCGTGATCTCTGGCAGTTTAAACTGGCGGGTACACGAGAAGTGCATTCAGCTGTTTCATCTCATCCTTATGATTTTGAAGTATGGGATTCACTGATGGAGAGTACTTCTTATGGACTTGAAGTTCTTAAACGTGATGGTAAGGCAATTGAACGCCGGTTACAGAAAGATATACAGGAATTAATTGCTTCGGGTGTCAGGCGGATGGTGATAGGTGGATACGATGTACCTGTGCTCAATGTGCCTTCGGCTTATGTATCCGATGCGGGTAATATTATGTCACAAGGTGAATCTTTCGCCGCCTGCTACTGGGATCATCCTGATGGTCGATCATTTAGCCTGCGTTCCAGTGAGTCAGGTGTTGATGTCAGTGAAATTGCCAGACAATATGGCGGTGGTGGCCATGCAAAAGCAGCGGGTTTTACGGTTTCACTGGGATGGGAAGGTGAAGGGCATTAGTAGGGTTTTATATTTAACTGATTAATCCATCATGTCGGGCTTCGTCGTCAGGCAGAATGCGTTCCTGTACCAGTCGCCATTCACCATCGGGTTCTTTTTCCAGCAGTATTTCAATGCCCTGAGCATTAATCGTTCCGTCACTGGCTTCGACGGTTTCAAAGGTTTTAAACATGATGTGTGTAGCCGTTGTTTTGATCAGCTTGAATCCTTTATAGCTAACGCTTTTCAATATATTGTTCTTAAATTCGTGGAGTGTTTGTGCGGCCCAGTCGTCATAGCCAATGTTTTCATACCCCGGCACTCCCTGCAGGCTGACTTTTTTAGAAATTAGAGCCATATGTGCAGCGTGATTTTTCATTGCGGCGGTAGTACTGGCATCTTCGAGCCATTGTCTGGCGATTGCTTCTGACATTCTGGATTCCTGTAGTATTTGTTGATGCACATAATGCCAGTCATCAGTAATGTTTTCCAGTTGCAGGTAGACTAAAGACAGAGTATTTTGATTTATTGTTTTATTAAATTATGAAATGTCATCATATTGCCGATGAGCATATAATATGGCTTCTTAATAACTTATAAAATCAGGAATATTTACAATATGGGTGAGGCCGCGTTATCTGCTGATACAGTAATAGTGCTGGATTTTGAAACCACAGGTTTATCACCTGATTATGGTGATCGTGCTATTGAGATAGGTGCGGTAAAACTGGTGAATGGTGAAATAACTGATCGCTTTCAACAGTTGATGAACCCGGGCAAGCGTATTAATTCTTTTATTGAAAATTATACGGGTATTACCAATAAAATGCTTGGCAAGGCACCGCCCTGTAAAGACGTTATGCTGGAATTTTCAGATTTTATTAAGGATTATAATCTGGTGGCTCATAATGCTTCATTTGATTCAAGATTCCTGGATTCTGAACTTGATCGTGTTAAACGCAATCAGCATGGACCGTTTGCCTGTTCTATGCTGATATCTCGACGGATTTATCCCGATGCGCCGAACCATAAGCTGGGGACGCTGGTTAAGTATAAGGCTTTGCCCAGTGATGGTACTTTTCACAGGGCGCTCGCCGATGCAGAAATGACCGCCCACTTATGGTTAAGTATGATGACGGATATAAAACAGGATCACTCATTTGAAGTGATACCCTTTACAGTAATGCAGAAATTATCACGTACCGCAAAAAATGCAGTTTCCAGTTTTCTTCAGCGTGAGTCAGCTAATCAATAGAAAATAGTAATATTGAATTATTTATAGAGAATGGTATTTTGAAATTAAATGATAAGGAAGAATCATGTCGAAATGTACAGTGAAGGGTAGTTGTTTATGTGGGTCAGTCAAATACGAAGTAACAGGTGAGGCTCAGCGTTTTTATCATTGTCATTGTCAACGTTGTCGTAAGACATCGGGTACAGGACATGCGAGTAATTTGTTAATAACGCCACATACAGGTATTAGCTGGTTACAGGGTGAAGAATTATTATCACGTTATAAAGTACCTGAAGCGGAGCGATTTTTTAATTGTTTTTGTCAGCAGTGTGGTAGTCCTATGCCGCGAGTGGTGCCTGAGCTGGATGGTGTATTAATTTCTGCAGGTTCACTGGATACAGATCCGCCATTCGCGCCACAGGCACGTATTTTCTGGGATTCTCGTGCAGAGTGGTCATGTGAAGATGGGTTGCCGGTTTTTTCTGAATATCCGCCAGGTTAAGTTGATTATTGCTCGGACATATTATTATATTATTGTCAGTAGCGATAAAAAATAATTAAAATATTTTTTAAAAAGGGATGTTAATTTCGTATGTTTGTGCTGTTAAATATATAAAATCGGGTATGGGTTATCTACGACGTGTTGAAGGCAGTGCATTATCAATATCAGCCTGTACCTGTTCGCGACTTCTTTCGTAAATAATTTCACGACCCATTACATTGCCTGCATAACCAAGTCCGGTATCAACAGGCGTTAGTTTGCATTTTGTACTATGAATGCCTTCGCCAATAATAACTTCAATCTGACTGGCTTTTTTACTGTAGACAACAACATCAATAAGCTGATCGGTTTCGGTAACACGTACTTTTATTTTTTCATCCTGCATTTGATTTGTCCTGTTTGTTTTAAGTTCTGACTAATCTGCTATTTATGTTATTCTGAATTAGGCATAGTTAGTGGTGATTGTTTTTCGTCTTCAGTGCTGTTCCTGGTTTCAGTGGAAATTCCGGATGATATATCGTAAATAAAGACAGGGGTATGGTCATAACCTTTGCGATAATGAAAGGCGGCTGATTCGCCATCTGAAATATATTCAAGGGACATATCCTTACTGGCGTATTCTAACTGGCTGGTTGACTGTAATACTGGTGGGATTGAATCTATGTAGTCGGGCACCAGTTGGTTTAGTGTGTCAGGGAATAGCTTATGATCCTTTTTATATTGAATGAGTACAGGTCTGATTTCGCTAAATGCCTTTTCTCTTTGACTGGTAAGTTCTATTAATTGTTTGATTATCAGATTTTTTCCCTGAATGATGGAATAAGTGGCCATAATGATGGGTACGATTATTACTGCGGCGATTAACAGATTAATTATTTTCTGTTTTTTGCTGAGACTGTTTTCTGTCATTTTCTAGATACCCGATATTTAAATATTGATTAATTTAGTTATAGCTTACGTATTCTGAATTTACGGCCTTTGATTTTTCCTTCAGATAAAATCTTTAATGCCTGTTTGCTAATGGCGCGTTCTACTGCGACATAGGCAATGTTATCAAATATATCGATTTTTCCGATCTGTTTACCCGGAATACTGCTATTGGCAGTTAAGGCACCCAGTATATCACCTGCGCGAACCTTGTCTTTACGTCCACCATTAATACACAGTGTAATCATAGGGGGGCTAAGTTTAAAGTTTTCTCTAAATTTAAGCGTCGAGGTGCTGTCGATTCTTACTGGGCATTTCTGATACTCTTCTATGGCATTAACCTTGGGCGCTTCGGAGGGCATGAATAAACTTAAAGCCAGACCTTCACTACCAGCGCGGCCAGTTCGGCCAATGCGATGTATGTGTATTTCGGGATCCGGTGATAATTCATAATTAATAACTGCGCTTAAATCTTTTATATCCAGTCCTCGTGCAGCAACATCGGTGGCAATTAGAATAGAGCTGCTTTTGTTAGAGAATTGAACCAGTACTCGATCACGGTCTTTTTGTTCAAGATCGCCATGTAGAGCAACTGCATGAAATCCCTGGGACCATAATTCTTCAGCAAGTTCTTTGCACTGTTGTTTTCGATTACAAAACACCACGCTATGCTCAGGACGAAACTGATGAAGTAGAGCGATTAATGTTTTTGTTCTATCCCCTTTCTGTATTTCGTAAAATATCTGTTTTATTTTTTTATTGTCATGCAGGCTTTCGACTCGGATGTCAATTGGGTTATTTTGAATAGTACTACTGATTTTTTTTATTTCATCGGGATAGGTTGCCGAGAAAAGCAGGGTTTGCCTGTCACGAGGTGTAAAGTTTATGATGTTCATCATGTCATCGTAAAACCCCATGTCGAGCATACGGTCAGCTTCATCCAGTACCAGGGTTTTTATATTATCCAGTTGCAAGCTGCCTTTCTGTACATGTTTTAAGATGCGTCCAGGTGTGCCAACAACAATATGCGGGTGATGTTCCAGTGATGCCAGTTGTGGACCCATAGCTGTGCCGCCACATAAAGTCGATAGTTTGATGTTTGGTATCGGGCGTGCCAGACGACGTATTTCCTTGCTCACCTGATCGGCCAGTTCACGAGTCGGGCAGAGTACAAGTGCCTGGGTTAGATAGTTTTGTGAATCCAGTGTATGTAACAGACCGATCCCAAAAGCAGCCGTTTTGCCACTGCCAGTTTTGGCCTGTGCTTCAACATCTTTGCCATTTAAGATCTCAGGCAGGCTTTCGGCCTGAATCTGTGTCATCTTCTGGTAATCCAGAGACTCAAGATTGGCTAAAAAATCAGCTGTCAGGGGTAATGATGAGAAGGTGGTTATGGTCACAGGGTATCTTTTCTGGTATCTGATCTAGTTGGCTATAATAACAGAGATTGATATATACATCTCTGTATTCGGATTGCCTGCTTATGATGGCCCGGTTTCTAATTATTAAAAAACTGTGAAATAGCTATTTTATGATATAGGCCATGTTTCATGGGGGTCGTAATTTGTAAAAATTAACCCGTAATGGCCGTATAATGGCTTTATGCTTATTATATATAGATATGCTTAAAATCGTTATTTCTTAACTCATCGCCTAATTAATCTATACTTGGACTAAACAGTAAATCTGTTATTGATTTTATAAAATAGCACGTCATTTTAATAACTTTGCAATAGCAAAATATACTTGAATAGTTAATGCCTGATAACAGTATCACTGAGAAATTGTATATGCGAAATTGTTTTCCATATCGGATAATATTATTTGTAGCAATGATTTTTAGTTTATTTATTTTTTCTGCCACAGGAAATGCAGAAAAAATGAGTCATTCAACTCTCATTCAAGCATTGCAGAATATATTAATTGATGCTGAGGCTGCGAATACTCAATTATCAACAATTGCAATTAGAAATAACAATGTCTGTAAAGAATTATTAGAGGTGCACAAAGTAGTTCATAAGCTGCATTCTAAAATTGAAAATATGGATACGGCTATGGGATCATCCGTATCTTTAAGTAATGACGCTATCCAGGTGTTTAATGATTTGAGTTCAGTTTTTGTCAGTCTGGCAACACATAGTAGTGATTTGTCATTAAATCCAGAAGCCGTCAAATGTACAGAGTCTATGCCTGCATATAATGAAGGTATAGGTGTTATGCTGGCCTATAATTCTACTATGCTTTCGATATTTGGAATGGCCAATGATGTTGGGTCTATGGCAGATCATGTGCTTAAAATGTCAGATAAGATTTTAATTGAATCGGGTGTTGTAAAAGAAAAAGCAAAACCATTATTACTAAGTCAGAAAATACAGGGTGAAAATCTTAAATTAACTCAGGCACTTGTTCTGGTAGCGCAGCGAAATAGCCTTTCACCTTTGAGTAATCTGAATAATGGTTCAGATAGCTCAGATCTGAATTCTCAAATATTCATTGGACATAATATTTCATCAGATGCTGCATCGGCATTTCTAACGCGTTTTAACATGGCAAGAGAGTGGGGGCATATAGAGGCGGGTGTCGAGGAACTTGTTGATCATGTTAATGCTACATTCAAGAAAAGAAAATCATTTAAAAAAGATAACAATCTATCCATAAATTCTGATAGTTATATAGCAGTAACTGAATTGAGCGTTATGGTTAAGTCTGTTGCTGAGGCAATTGATAAAATGGCGATTACAACCGAGCGTTTATCATTTTCAACTGATGATGAAATACTACGTGATAGTGTAAATAGCATGATGCGGATGTCTACACAGCTTATCAATCTTGCAGAACGTGTACGTGAAATTGCTGATATAACTCTAAGCAGAGGTAATGCTATTGGCTTGTCTGCCAATCAGCTTGTTGCCGCGAAACAGCTTCAGGAGATTAATTATAAAATGGCCCTGCTGTCAGCAGAGTCTACTCAGGAAAAAGTAATTCATATTACGGAGATAAACTCGTTATAAAATGCTGTTTTTTCGAGAGATAATAAGCCTGGAGTTTTCCAGGCATTATCCCGTTAGGTGTTTACTCTTCTTCCTGTTCAGGTTTTGAACTGGTTTCCTGTTCATTTTCCAGGTTTTTATCCTGCTCATTTGTCTGGTCAGTATCCTGACCATTGCAGCTACCACAACATCCCATATGACTATCCTCGTATTTTATTCTGCTGAGCGTGGAGTTTAAATGACTCTGCATATATAAAAATTGACCTGGGTTAGGGTTTGTGGCCCGTATGAGTCAGATCGCTTGCAAAATAAGATTCATTATAATACAGTTGTCTGACTATTTAGGGTGGTATTAAGTCAAAATAATAAGGAGAATGTTATGGAATTAAAGCTGTATCACACACCGCAAAGTCGGTCGATTCGGCCTCGCTGGTTAATGGAGGAGCTGGGTCTGGACTATGAGCTGATAACCATCGATCTGTTTGAAGGTGAGGGTGAGACCGTAGAATATAAAAAAATACACCCGCTGGGACAGGTACCAGCACTGGCAGTTAATAATGAGATTATGCTGGAATCTGGCGCTATGTGTCACTGGCTCGCTGATAGCTATGAAGATCACTCTCTGGCGCCTGTCATCGGCGATCCTGCACGTAGGCAATATGAGCAATGGATGACATTTTCACTGGCGAGTCTTGAGCCCTGGCCATGGCTGGTAATGTTACACAGTCGATTTTTGCCAGAAAATCAGAGAGTAGCAGAGATTATTCCCTGGGCTAATAAACGCGTTATTCCGGTACTGATTGCGCTAAATGATGCCTTGCTGGACAAGGATTATTTATTGGGTAAGCAGTTTACTACCGCGGATATTATGGTGGGTAGCACACTGTTATGGATTCCACAGATGCTGGGTGATTTCCCTGATTTACTGGCCTATGCACAGAGATTGAAAGCACGTCCGGCATATCAGCGAGCTATGGCTTAATTTATTATTTAATTAATTGAGGAGATGATGACGATAGCATACTGATGTGTGCTGTCAGTGATAGTCATGCCTTATTTCTGGGTAATGATCGCTCGTATTCCGAGCTTAACATTTCAGACGAACTTCATACCAGGACAGGTTGCAGAAGGGTATAGCGGCTTTCAACAGCGTTTCTACCGGGTGCATTAAATGCTCCTGAAGCGATTTCGTCCTTTGTAGCAGTGGTGATTTTTTGCAGGAATTATTTGCATGATATTGATTTTTCTAAGCGCGGTATGATAAGTCACTGATAGTTATTTCAAAATCGTCGGTGTATGTTTTTGTCGTTAAGGGCAGGGTGAATATGTGTTTGCTGACCAGTTAACTAAGGTATATGAGATAACTTATTTAACTGGTCAGACTTATGATCTGACTGACTTGATTAATAGTCATCAGCCTATACGTTGGGTATGGTATCCATGCCGTTCAACCATGTGAATAAAATGAACAGGATCTGTGTGTTCAGGGTTGTATTGAATAATCATCAGGTGAGGATTGTCATGGTTGTAACCGCTTGAAATAACCCCGTCATTTAATCGCATGTGGTCGTCAAGAATATCGCGTTGCCATTTATCCAGTGTTTCATCAATATGAAGTATTGCATCAGCTATTTGAATTGTCATGATACTGTCCTCCAGTTACCATTTTCACAATAACCATTCTGGATATAAAATTATAATAAAAAATATATTGTGATAATGATGTTCTATAGAATGTGTTTATAGGTTTTTTATAGAAATCCCCATTCAGGTTGATCTGGCGCAAGTGTGCGAGTCTGTTCCATTGATTATTCTGGATTATTATTATTTATGATGCATCGTGTTAATTACACAGGATTAATAGGTAGTGATTAATAATAAAAACTTTACTATCTTTGTCTCCAGTTTATTTATTTGGCTGATTTTTTTTATATCGTCTGGTGTTATGGCTGGCGTCGGTAGTAATGCGTCTAACTGGCTTGATCTTACTGTGCACCCGGTTGGATATATTTCCATTATTTTGTTCATTATTGCCTATCTACTGGTGATGTGTGAGGAGTGTACCCAGTTACGTAAATCTAAACCGGTTATTCTTGTCGCGGGTATTATCTGGGCGCTAATTGCCTACCAGTACAGTGTTAATGGTCTGGATGATATGGCTATTAATGCCTTTCGTCATAATCTACTCGAATTTGCCGAGCTTTTTCTTTTTCTGCTGGTGGCCATGACCTATGTTAATGCGTTGGATGAGCGACAGGTGTTTATGTCGCTACGTTCCTGGCTGGTACATAAAGGCTGTAGTTATAAATTGCTGTTCTGGGTAACCGGTGCTTTGTCTTTTATTCTGTCTCCTGTGATCGATAACCTGACCACGGCACTGGTGATGTCGGCTGTGGTGCTGGCGGTCGGTAAGGATGATAGTCGCTTTGTCAGTCTTGCCTTTGTGAATATTGTGGTCGCGGCTAAT
>JAPHQX010000016.1 GCA_026196035.1 Gammaproteobacteria bacterium | reverse complement strand
ATACCGCTATTATTCCATAAACTATGTTGTGATGAGACACTTACATTTATACTCTAGCTCAATTACATAACAAGCTCTGAATAATGTACGTAAATTTCCGCCCCACGGAAGCGCCTCACACCGAGCGCAAAGATCTACACAATATCAAACGCATGCTGCCTTTTCTCTGGAGCTATAGAGGCCGGGTACTGTTTGCTCTTTTATCGCTGATGCTGGCTAAATTTGCAACTGTTGGTGTACCACTGGTACTCAAGGAAATTGTTGATCAGCTGGATCTGGTACTTAAAAATCCACAATCTATCGGCATGGTGCTGCCTCTGGGACTGTTGCTGGGTTATGGCTCGCTGCGACTGGTTAACGTCATGTTCAGTGAGCTGCGGGATGCGGTATTTGCCCGGGTACGCTATCGTGCCATGCGTGATATTTCAACAAAAGTAGTCAAACACTTATATGATCTGTCGCTGAATTTTCATCTTGATCGTCGAACCGGCGGTATTTCCAGGGATCTGGAGCGGGGCACACGCAGTCTTTCGTCCATATTAAATTATTTAACCTTCAATATTATTCCTACGCTTATCGAGTTTGCCCTGGTTGCCATTATTCTGTTTAGTCAGTATGACCCGCATTTTGCACTGATCACCTTTGGTACTGTGACTATCTATATTATTTACACTATGGCGGTCACTGAATGGCGCATGCATTTTCGCCACGAAATGAATGCCTATGACTCCCGGGCTAGCTCACAGGCTGTTGATGGTCTGATTAACTACGAAACGGTTAAATACTTTAATAATGAGCACTATGAAATCAATCGTTATAACGAAACCCTGAGTCAGTGGGAAGATTCGGCAGTTAAAAGTACCAGCTCCATGGCGCTGTTGAATTTTGGTCAGGGCGCCATTATTGCCCTGGGTGTCATGGTGATTATGATTTATGCGGCACAGGGTGTACTGGATGGCGATATGAGTCTGGGTGATCTGGTGCTGGTCAATGCCATGATGTTGCAGCTTTTTATTCCGCTGGGCTTTCTGGGCATTATTTATCGCTCGATGAAACATGCCATGGCTGACATGGATTTAATGTTCAAATTACTGGATACGCAACCGGAAATTCAGGATAGCGATCAGGCTAAACCGCTGGTGGTAACCGACGCGGTGGTTAAATTTGATCATGTGGATTTTTCATATCATGCCGACAGACAAATACTCCATGATGTCAGCCTGATCATTCCCAGTGGTCAGAAAATAGCTGTGGTCGGTCCTTCTGGTGCGGGCAAGTCTACACTGGCCCGATTGCTGTTCCGGTTTTATGATGTCACAGGCGGCAGTATTACAGTGGACGACCAGGATTTACGTCAGGTCAGTCAGGTCAGTTTGCGTGAAGCCATCGGTATCGTGCCTCAGGATACGGTACTGTTTAATGACACTATTTATCACAATATTCAGTATGCCCATCCGACAGCCACCGATGAAGATGTCAGGCAGGCGGCCAGACTGGCCAATATTCATCAGTTTATTGAACAATTGCCCGATGGTTATGACACCGTGGTGGGTGAGCGAGGGCTTAAACTGTCCGGCGGTGAGAAACAGCGAGTAGCCATTGCCCGGGTGATTTTAAAGAATCCGCGCATACTGGTGTTTGATGAAGCGACATCATCACTGGATTCCCATTCCGAGCAGGTAATTCTGGCTTCTCTTAAAGAAGTCGCAGAGCAGCATACGACGCTGGTCATAGCCCACAGGCTTTCCACTATTGTTGATGCTGATCAAATACTGGTCATGGACCAGGGTCGCATAGTTGAGCAGGGTACTCATCAGCAACTTATTGAAAGTAAAGGTGTTTACGCTAACTTATGGGAAATTCAGAAAGAGCAGCAGGCTGAAGAAGAGTAGTAAAATCAACTGGACAAGTGTCTGATTCTGTTATTTAATGACTGGTCAGTCAGTAATTAAGGATAATACTATGGTCTTCTCAATTTCAAAACCTGAACCCTCTTCTCGCTGGAAGCGCCGTAAGGAAGATCGGCCTGAAGAAATACTAAATGCTGCTTTAGAACTGTTTACCGAAAAAGGCTTTGCCGCAACACGCATGGATGATGTTGCTAAAAGTGCCGGTATATCAAAAGGCACGCTTTATAATTATTTTGAAAGTAAAGAAAGTATTTTTCATGCCGTGGTGCAGGAAATGATTTCACCTGAAATTGAAAAAGTAGAAACCATGGTGGCAAATTATAAAGGTCCAACCGACCATTTATTACGCCAGTTGATACGTGCCTGGTGGACCAACGTGGGTGAAACGCGATTGTCAGCCATTCCTAAAATAGTCATTTCCGAATCGGGTAATTTTCCTGAGCTGGCCGAGTTCTTTGTTGAAACCGTGGTAAAACGTGCACGACGATTATTTACCGATGTGGTGAGTCGTGGAGTGGTGTCTGGTGAATTTAATCTGGTTGAAACACAGGCTGTAGCACGATTAATTATTGCACCTCTGGTCTATGCGACGATATGGCAGCATTCACTCAAACCTTTTGATGATGACTATTTATCAGACGAATATGTCGATCTGCATATTAAATTTATTTTAAAGAGTTTAATAAAAGATCAAAGGTTTGATGTATGAGATATTTCCTGGCTTTATTGATGAACCTGGTGCTTGCGTTGATGCCTGTTTGCGTATCAGCAGAATCGATCAGGCTTAATCAGTTGATACAGAAAGTCATTGATCATTATCCCTCATTGAAAGTGGCCGCTATTCAGGTTGAGCGTGCGCGTCAGGAAAATATAAAAATTGAAAATCAGCTTGCCTGGCAGTTAGCCGCTAAAGGCGGTATATCGAGAAACATGTCATTGTTTGGAACGCCCACTGACCGAGTGGATGTGTCAGGTAATTTAAAACGCGCTCTTGAGTCGGGTGCTGCACTTTCATTCAATGCGGCTATTAATCGTGAAGATGCGACAACCACATTAAGTCCCTTACAGCCGAATCCGTCAACAATATCAAAACTCGATATAAGTTACCGGCATCCACTTGCTAAAGGTGCAAATAACCCGGCCTATACCCAGGCAAAAGAAATAGCTGATGCTAACAAAGTGATTAGTCATGCAGATCAGCAAAACAGGCATGATCAACTGGCCTCTCAAATTATTGAATTATATATGGCCGGTATTACAACGCATGCGCGTATCACTAATACGCAACAGGCTATCAAGCGAAGTCAGCGTCTGCAGGCCTATATAAAAGATCGTTCTGTTATGGGACTTTCTGAAGAGAAAGATGTGTTGCAGGTAAAAGCCCAGCTCAGTCGTCAGCAGGCAGAGTATCAGGGTTTAAAAGTTATCTGGGAACAGCAGCGTATTTCACTTAATCGTTTAATGGGACGTGACTGGGCAGCGCCACTTGAGCTGGCGCTGGATGATAATTTGCAAATACCTGAACAGCTTCATGATGAGTTATATCAGCAGGTAAAAGCGCGCAGTCCTGAGCTGGTAAAAGTTGATCAGCAGCTAAAGCTGGCTGATGCTGCAATAAAATTAAGTCGAGATGCAAAAAAAGACGGAATGGATTTATTGATGTATCTGGGTAACCAGACTTACAGCGGTGATACGGCTGCTGGTAGTCAAAGTGAGTCAGAAGTTTTTGCTGGTGTCAGTGTCGAATATAATCGTGGACTCGATAAGAGTGGTTATGATGCCGAGATTTATCAGGCACAGTTGGATAGAGGTATTGCCTTGCAGAATAAAAAACAGATTATGGAAGATCTTTATTATGAACTCTCCAGTTTGCTGGCGGAAATTAAAGCAAACAATATGGCCGTCAAGGCATATAAAGTCAGCGTTAATAGCGAGCATAAAAAGTTACAGGAAGCAGAGCAGCGTTATAAATCAGGCAGAACAGATACTGACCAGTTAATTCAGTTTGAGTCACAATTATCGCAGGCGAAGTTATCTTATGAATTACAAAAAATAGAACTTAATCGGCGTTATCATAGTTTGAGTTTGTTACGCGGCCTGTTATGGAAAAATATCAAATTGCCTGAATATTCATTTACGGAAGCGGGGGAGTAGTTAATGGTGACTATTATTCGTTTTCTGGTCAATAGAGGTCTGCTGGTTAATCTGGTTTCGTTGTTTCTTCTCGGTATAGGTATTTATGCTGCGTTTGCTATTAATCGTGAAGCCTTCCCCAATGTAAATATGGATCGTATTCAGGTGGATGCTTATTACCCAGGTGCATCACCAAAAGAAATCGAACAGTTAATTATTACGCCCATCGAGCAGGAGCTACGAGCGATTAATGGTATTGATACCATGGTATCAATGTCATTCCCCAGTTCTGGCAGAATTACAATGGAAGTTGATCCTGAGGCAAGTAATCGTTCGCGTTTAACCAGTGATATTTCACTGGCAGTTGATCGTGCCACTTTGCCCACCGATTTACCCGCTGATCCCGTGGTCACTGAGATTGATGGTGCGGTTTTTCCGATTATTCGTCTGGCTATTTCTGCGCCGCTGGATGAACTGGCATTAAAACGTCTGGGCGATGATATAAAAGATGATTTGCTTAATATTGATGGTGTTGCGCGTATTTTTATTCAGGGTGATCGAAAAGCCGAGTTGCGTATTGTCGTGGACCCCGAGCGCATGGCAAAGCAACGTATTTCCATTGGCGCTATTAAGCAGGCATTACAGAGCTGGAATTTAAATACACCGGGTGGTGATCTGGATACCCTTGAAGGCCAGAAAACAGTGCGTGTTGTCGGTGAGTTTTCAGATGTTAACGATGCGGCCAATCTTGTTCTGCGTGCTAATGAGCGAGGTAATGTATTACGTCTGGGTGATGTCGCTACTGTTACCGAGTCACTGATCAAGCCATCAATTATTAATGATGTAAAAGGCGAACCTGCTTTATCATTTTTATTACTGAAGAAATCTGACGCCGATATTATTAATACAGTTGATGAAGTATATGACTATATCGCTACCATTCCAGATCGATACGGTGATGCAGTTGAAGTCAGTACCTTTCAGGACTTTTCACGCTTCACTCGCATGCGACTTGGCGTATTAACCAATAACGGCATGGTCGGTCTGGTGCTGGTTTTTGTTTCCCTGTTATTGTTCCTGCGTTTTTCTGTTGCCATGACAACGACCTGGGGGCTGCCGATTATTTTCATGACCGGTCTATTTGTGCTTTATATTTCCGGGGTGACGCTGAATCTGATTTCCATGATGGGTTTTATCATGGTGCTTGGTATGCTGGTAGATGATGCCATTATCATTGGTGAAAATATTACCTGGCATATGGAGCGGGGGCTTAAACCACATGAAGCAGCAGCAAAAGGTGCCTTTGAATTAATTGGTCCTGTGACTACGACTATCATGACAACCATCGCCGCGTTTCTGCCAATGATGTTTATGAGTGGCATTATAGGAAAATTTATTATTGCTATTCCTACTGTTGTCATAGTGCTTTTGCTGTTGTCATGGCTGGAATCATTTCTGATTTTACCCAGTCATGTGGCTCATGTGACTAATCCAAATAAACATCCCAGGGAACGTGCCTGGCTGGCGGCTCTGGAAAACTTTTATGGCTGGGTGCTTGAAAATGCCATTCGGTTTCGCTGGATAACCGTTGGTTTTTCTTTCGCTATGTTGATTGGCGCATTTGTATTGGCAAAAACCAGTTTATCATTTCAGTTGTTCCCGCCCGTCGGTGTCGATGAATATATTATGCGAGTGACTTCATCACCGGGTACCAGTATTGAAGTAATGCGCGAAACTTTGCGTAAAGTTGATCGTGACATGCGGGCATATATTAATCCTGAATATCTTGAAGCCACAATTTTAAAAAGTGGCGATGTGTCAGTTGATCAGGGCGATCCCTTAACGCGAAGGGGCAGTCGTTATGGTCAGATTCGCGCCATTTATCTGCCCGCAGTGACGCGCCCGGATCATGATGCCATGGAGGACATGTCAGTATTAACGCATATGTTAAAAGAAAAATATCCGGATCTTGATATTGCGTCAACCGCATTGCGCCCCGGTCCGCCAGTGGGTCGGCCACTTGAAGCAGAAATATACAGTTACAATGACAAGGCCAGTGAACAGGCCGCACGTCAACTTACTGAGTTTTTAAAAACAGTACCAGGTGTCACTGGCATTGATAGTGGTTTAAAAAAAGGTGATGACGAGTTACGCGTCACACTGGATCGTGAACTGGCAACCTATGCGGGTGTTGATCTGGCAACAGCATCACAGCACATTCGTGCGGCGGTAGGTGGTCTGGTGGTGTCGCATATCCGTAAAGGCACAGAGGAAGTTGATGTAACTATCCGTTATCCGGAGAATAGTGAATCCGAACTCGAACAGCTGAAAAATTTATTAATCCCCAACAAACGTGATGGTCTGGTGCCGTTGTATCGTATATCCAAATTTGAAGAACACTCTGGTTTTACCACCATACGTCACAAAGAAGGTGTGCGTATTGTTAATGTAGTAGCTGATATTGATAGTAATCTGATTTCAAGTTTTGAACTTAACAAGCTTGTTCAGGACAACGAAAGTAAATGGAAAGATAATATTAAAGATACAGTGAATGTGAATTACGGTGGCGAAGAAGAAAAAAATCAGGAGTCTTTTAGAAGTCTGTTTATTGCATTTGGTTTTGCGATGATTGCAATTTTCTTTATTCTGGCTATTCAGTTTAATAATCTGACTTATCCATTTATTGTTATGCTGGCCATACCTTTCGGTGCCTTTGGTATTATTATCAGTTTTTATTTTCATGATATGTGGTGGAAATCTATGCCGTTGTCATTTTTCTCCAGCCTGGGTTTTGTCGCACTCACTGGCGTGGTTGTTAATAGCTCTCTGGTGCTACTTGTCTTTATTCAGCGCGCACATAAAACCGGTATGAATCTGCATGACGCTATTGTGCTTGCGGGTCGTCGTCGTTTGCGCGCGGTATTATTAACAGCAACGACTACAGTTGTCGGGCTGTTGCCCACCGCTTATGGCTGGGGTGGTATGGATCCGTTTGTTTCACCTATGGCACTGGCACTGTCATGGGGGCTGGTGTTTGCAACCGTGGTGACACTGGTGACTATACCTGCGGCACTGGCGGTAGGGCATGACGTAAAAATTGCTCTGTACCGTTTGCTCGGTAAAGCTTAATTTCCAAGTCGTAAGTCCGCAAATGGACGATAATAGACGCAAATAAAGATAAATTTAATTTAATCTAGCGGGCCAGAATTCAACAAGCTAAAGATTTGCGTTAATTCGCGTTAATTTGTGGACTCAAGATGGTGTTATTTAAAAATCCATTAACTGTATAATTTCATTATGAACAAACAACCCAAAAAACACACAGGTTCAAATCACCAGGGTGATGACAGAACGTCGCCTTATCCGGTGAGTCGTCTGGCACCTCAGGTCGAGCTGGTCGATCTGGCCAGACAAATCTCCGAAGCCGATGCCATGGTGAATACACGAGTCAGTGCAAAACTTAAGGTTATTGCTGATCAGATTAAATCATTGCAAACAGAAGCTAAATCAGTGCTCGAAGAAGCCAGGCTGGATCAGGATCTGCATCGGGCTGAATGTAATTTCAAACGTATCCCGGGAAAAATTTACCACCTCTATCAGAAAAACAATGGAAATACCTATTTCTCAATGTTATCGCCGGATGACTGGGGTGGTTCCATGCCCCATAAGTATATTGATTCCTATCGACTGGAAAATGATATGTCCTGGTTACCAGTGGATCGACTGGACGAAAAAGATGATTCAAGAGAACTGGTTAATCGCCTGTTGCTGGAAAAAGGGCTTTAATAGCCCACTGTTATCATAAGGTATTGATTTAGAATCAATTAACAGGTTGAATATTATCGCAGATCAAATACAGATATTCTGTCAGGGATGATAATTTAAACATAAATACACTTAATACATGCTGTCGAGGTAGCCGATGTCCAGAAACATACGCGCACTCAGTGCACGGCATAGTGATGACAAAACCCTGTTCGAGTTATTAATCGATGCAGCAAAACCTGACGGCTGTCTTTCAGAACAGCAGTTAGCAGAAATTTCACGGCAGCGACCTGTTTCATCTGCCCATCTTCTGGCCACCAGTTCCTTTTATGATTTCCTTAATGTAAATAATCAGTGCAAGCGTGCCTATATCTGTACCGGTACCTCATGCATGCTTCAGGGTAAGCAAACACAACTGCGTAGTGCCCTGTTACAAAATTACCAGAGTGATGAGATAGGTGAGGTTAAGTGTCTGGGGCATTGTTATCGTGGTGAAGCCTTTATCGAAGGTGGTCATGTTCTTGATGTAGCTCAGTGTTATCTTGAAGGCAAAGATAATCTAGAGAAGATTCCTTTTTATACTTTTTCATCCGTTTCTGTGTTTTCTAATTCAGTCGATGATATTGAGCAGTACTATCAATCGGTTCTCATTGACAGCAAAGATATTAAGTCGCAACTCAAAAGTTCCGCTTTAAGGGGCAGGGGAGGAGCTGCTTATCCTTTTGCCGATAAGATGATGGCCTGTGCAAAAGCGACAGGTCAACAAAAGTATATTGTGTGTAATGCAGATGAAGGTGATCCGGGTGCATTTTCAGATCGCTATTTATTGGAACAGCAAGCACATAGTGTCCTGGCGGGTATGCTGGCTTCGGCAATCGCCTGTGATGCCAGTGCGGGATTTATTTATGTTCGTGCGGAATATACGCAGGCACATAAAATTATTAAGCAGGCTATTAACGAGTATGAAAATACCCTGGCTTATCAAAATGCACAGTTTCGTATTCGAATGATTGTTGGTGCCGGGTCCTATGTCTGCGGTGAAGAAACGGCTCTGCTTAATTCTATAGAAGGTTTAAAGCCTGAAGTGAGAACACGTCCGCCTTATCCTGCACAGCAGGGACTGTTTTCACAACCCACTTTAATCAGTAATGTAGAAACTTTTGCTGCCATACCCTGGATTTTAAAAAACTCGGGATCTGCTTTTGCCAGTATGGGTACGGATAAAAGTACCGGCAGTAAATTGCTTTCCCTTGATCATGGTTTTAAACGGCCAGGTGTTTATGAAGTTGATATGGGTGAGCCACTGAAAAAAGTCATTTATGATTTTGCCGGTGGCTTTTCTGCTGATTCAAAAGCGATACAGGTGGGTGGTCCGCTGGGCAGTATTATTCCGGTAAATAAAATTACTGACTTAAGTATAGATTTTGAGTCGTTTGATAGTAACGGTTTTTTGCTTGGCCATGGTGGCGTGATTGCGGTTCCTGACAGTTTTCCAATGATCGATTTTATGCGGCATATTTTTGAATTCATGGCTGACGAATCCTGTGGCAAGTGTTTGCCCTGTCGTCTGGGTACACGCAAAGGCTCTGATATGTTACGTGACGCCAGTCAGCAATCGCCTGTAGATAGTATTGCATTTAATGATCTGCTGGATGTTCTCCAACAGACTTCGCTCTGTGGACTTGGCAGTGGCCTGCCTTTGCCTGTGCGTAATATGATGACTTATTTTTCAGATGAATTATCCGGTTTCTTTACCAGGGGGTCGGAAGCATGAGTCAGGCATTCATTAATAATCAGTCATATGACATTAAACAGGGTGAGACCATTTATCAGTTTGTCTCTCGCCATTTCAACAAAAATGAAATACCGGTGTTATGTCATGATGAATCACTGGAGCCATTTGGTAGTTGTCGTATGTGTAGTGTCGAAGTTGCAGGGGATAAAAATTCCCAACGGCGTATCATGGCTTCCTGTCATGCCCTGGTTGAATCGGGTCAATATATCTATACCAATTCACCGGTTATTAAAAAACTTCGCTCTACCCTTATGGAGCTGTTATTAAGTGATTATCCTGATAACAGGCTTACTCCCTGCGGCGATGAAAAGCCTACGCCTTTTCAGCAACTGATCCCGCAATTTAATATAAAAGATAATCGCTTTCCGCTGAGTAAATCAAAACGCCAGCCCGATACTAGTCATCCTTATATCCATTTTGATGCGACACAGTGTATTCATTGTTTTCGATGTGTTCGCGCCTGCGATGAAGTGCAGGGTGAAATGGTGCTCGCTATGCGTGGTCGTGGTTATGACTCGGATATTATTTTTTCAATGGATCAGCTGGTCATAGATTCTGAATGTGTTGCCTGTGGCCAGTGTGTACAAACCTGTCCGACCAATGCTTTGACTGACCGTTATCATACAAAAACATTAGATGAAGACCAGCGAACACGTACCGTCTGTACCTACTGTGGTGTGGGCTGTAATTTTGATGTGTTAATAAAGAATAAAAAAATAGTAGCCATGATGCCAGTCAATGATTCAGAAGTGAATCAGGGGCATGCCTGTTTAAAAGGTCGCTATGCATTTGAGTATTACAATCATCCTGATCGATTAACCACACCACTGATTCGCAAGGATAATAAATTAGAGCCAGCCAGCTGGGATGAAGCCATGGATTATATTGCGGAAATGTTGAATACCGTCCTGCAAAGAAGTGGCCCCCAGTCTGTAGCCGGTATTTCATCATCACGTTGCACCAATGAAGAAAATTATTTAATGCAGAAGTTCATGCGTGTGGTTATTGGAAATAACAATATTGATGGTTGTGCGCGGGTCTGTCATGCACCCACAGCTTTTGGTATGCGCCAGGTGTTGGGTACCGGTGCGGCAACTAATTCCATTGACCAGATTCCACTGGCAGACTGTTTGCTGGTTGTCGGTGCAAATGTCACTCAGGCACATCCGGTGACCGGTGCAAAAATTCGTCAACAGGCGATGAAAGGTGTTCCTCTAATTGTTATTGATCCACGGCGAATTGAATTAACCCGTTATGCGACTCATCATTTACAGTTAAGGCCCGGTACAAATGTGGCGTTGCTGGATATGTTTATTTATTACCTTATTAATGAACAGCTGATCGATGAAGAATTTGTTACACAGCGTACAGAAGGTTTTGAAGATTTTAAACGGGCGGCGATTAATATTGATCTTGATCGGCTTGAAAAAATCACTGGTGTTGATCGCCAGCAGGTGTGTGCAGCCGCTGTTGCTTATGGTCAGGCCACTAATGCCATGTGTTTTCATGGTCTGGGTTTGACTGAACATTATCAGGGCAGTCGAGGAGTGATGCTGGTCGCCTCTATTGCCATGATGACAGGTAACATTGGTCGTCCCGGTGTGGGTGTTAATCCATTGCGCGGGCAGAACAATGTACAGGGTGCTGCCGATATGGGTGTGCAGCCAAAACTGGGTGCCGGTTATCTTGATGTCAGTGATGAAAAGGTACGCCAGCACTATGAAAAATATTATGGCCGGCCTGTCCCATCAGAACAGGGCTTAACGACACCTGAAATGATTCATGCAGCGGCAGAAGGCAAGCTGAAAGCCCTGTGGATTATGGGCGAAGATATTCTGCAGACTGATCCCGATACAACCCATGTTCGAAGTGCATTAAAAACTCTTGATTTTCTGGTGGTTCAGGAAATTTTTATGACTGAAACCGCGAGTATGGCCAATGTCGTATTACCGGCTGCGTCACATCTGGAAAAGAGTGGTACTTTTACTAATGGCGAGCGCAGAATACAAAAAGTCAATAAAGTAACCGAGCCACTGGCTGGAACAAAAGCTGATGGTCAGATCATTGTTGATATAATGAATCGTATGGGATATGAGCAGGAAGGATATGATCCAGTACTGCACCTGGATGAAATCTCTAAGGTTGTACCTTTCTTTGCAGGTGTTAGCTGGGATAGTCTCGGTGATAATGGTAAACAATGGCCAGTAGCAGAAGATGGAACGGATACAAAGACTTTACATGCTGATCAGTTTAAACGGGGCAGGGGGCGATTTGTATTTACAGATTTTATAGAAACGCCAGAATTACTTGCTGATGATTTAAAAGACTACCCATTTATTCTGACTACAGGTCGTCGGCTGCAACATTACAACTGTGGATCAATGACACGCCGTACACCCAATATAGACATTATTAATAAAGATGTTTTGCTTATTAATCCTGAGGATGCAAAATCTTATGGCATACATGATGATGATCAGGTCGAAATTCGGTCGCGTCAGGGCGTTACTCACCTCAGTGCACAATTAAGTGAAGAAGTGAAAGCAGGTGTTCTGTTCACCACGTTTCACTTTCCTGAAGTCGCGATCAATCAGTTAACCAGCGGTGTGCTTGATCTGGATGCAAATACACCTGAATTTAAAGTGACTGCCGTTGCTATCAGTAAAACAGGATAGAGTTATGGATCATTTTGATATTGATGCCTATACCCCGGCCGAAATGGCAAAACGAGTTGAAAGCGCCGGTGTTGCCAAGGCCAGTCTTGATCTGCTGACTATGTTCGTGCTCGCTATGTTGGCCGGTGCATTTATTGCACTCGGCGCTATGTTTTATACCTTTGTCGTTCATAATTCCAGCTTAAGTTTAGGTCTTACCCAGTTACTCGGTGGTCTTGTTTTCTGTCTCGGGTTAATACTGGTGATAGTTGCCGGTGCCGAATTATTTACTGGCAACAATCTTATTGTGATGGCTTATGTCAGTGGTGATATTAAATTATCCCAGCTATTACGTAACTGGATCATTGTTTATGCAGGTAACTTTGCAGGTGCACTGATGATGGTGTTTCTGGTTTATTTTTCAAATCACTGGGCGTTTGATGATGTTGGTGTTAAAGCTTTGATGATTGCAAATAAAAAAGTCAGTATGCCATTTTCAGAAGCTTTAGCTAAAGGTGTGTTATGTAATGTTCTGGTGTGTCTGGCTGTCTGGTTGTGTTTTGCCGGGCGCTCGGTCACTGATAAAATTCTCGCAATACTGTTTCCCATTAGTGCCTTTGTGGCGCTGGGCTTCGAGCATTCAGTAGCCAACATGTATTTTATTCCTGCAGGTTTATTATTGTCAGCTGATACAGAAGTGGTCAGCATGATGGCTACATCAACGGATTTAACCCAGTTAACATTATATGGGTTTTTAATAAATAATTTATTGCCCGTGACCATAGGCAATATTATAGGCGGTGGTTTTTTTGTAGGCATTGTTTACTGGTTTATATATTTACGCAGTCATAAGGCCTGATTAATAAAAATAACAGGTGTGATAATGAAAAAATCAGAATATGAATTGTCATCAGATGAGTTGTATCACGCATGTGATATGTCGCTACTGGATTTTACAACGACTGATGATATTACAGAAATAACTGATATTATCGGTCAGGAGAGAGCGCTCGAGGCACTGGATTTTGGTTTTGGAATCAAGCATGAAGGTTACAACCTGTTTGTATCAGGATCAACCGGCCTGGGTAAGCATACCATTGTTAAACAGCTACTCGAATCAAGAGTTGTTGATCATAAAGAGTCTAACGACTGGTGTTATATCAATAACTTCAAACGACAACATAATCCACTTTTTTTAAAATTACCCACAGGAACGGGTAACCAGTTACGTAATGATATGAGTCAGCTGGTAGAAGATCTTCTGGTAGCTATACCTGCGGCATTTGAAAGCGATGAGTATCATGCTCGCGTTAAGGAAATTAAAGATGAAGTGATTGCCCAGGAAGAGTCTGCTTTTTTAGAACTGGATGAAATAGCCAGGAAGCAGAATATTGCGCTAATACGTACCCCCAGTGGTTATACCCTGGGGCCCATGCGTGATGGAAAAGTGCTAACACCTGAAGAGTTTTCAATCCTGTCAGAAAAGGAACAGGATGACATTAAACATAAAATAGATGATCTGGAGAATCAGGTCAGTGCTGCGGTACGTAAGATACCTGTCTGGACAAGAGAAACCAGGAAAAGCATCAAGCTGTTAAATCGTGAAATAACCCAGTTAACCGTTGAGCAGTTTCTCGATGAGTTGATCAGTAAGTATGCTGATCTACCCGATGTGATCGAGTATTTGAATGAGGCAAAAAATGGTTTTATCGAGGATGTAGATGCGTTTCGGCGTTTTGGCAGTCCAGAAGGATTTGTTTCAGAAGACAAGGATGCCAAAGCCCTGTTTTCGCGATTTCAGGTTAATGTTCTGGTTGATAATAGTGAAACAAAAGGTTTGCCTGTTATTTATGAAGATAATCCAACATACAATAATCTGGTAGGTCGTATTGAGCATCTTGCCCAGTTTGGAACTTTATTAACTGACTTTACACTGATTAAGGCAGGTGCACTGCACAGGGCAAATGGTGGATTTCTGGTGCTTGATATGCGTCGTGTGCTGACTTCTCCTTTTGCCTGGGAAGGGCTGAAACGTAGCCTGCGTGCTCATGAAGTACGCATTGAGTCATTAGAAAAAATGCTCAGTGTAGCCAGTACCATTTCTCTTGAACCAGAACCTATTCCTATTGATATAAAAGTTGTACTAACCGGTGATCGCTGGCTTTATTATCTGTTGAAACAATATGATCCTGAGTTTAATCAGCTATTCAAGGTGGCAGTAGATTTTTCAGAAGACATAACACGGAGTTCAGAAAATACCATTCTATTTGCACAGATGGTCGCAAGACTTCAGCACGAATCAGATTTTAAATCATTTGATCAACAGGCCGTTGCATTAATCATTGAAGATTGTGCAAGACGTATCGAAGATGCTGAAAAGTTATCCCTGCATATGGGTAATTTAATTGATCTGTTACGTGAATCAGATTACTGGTCAACTCAGCAGAAGCATGACACCGTTCAACGCAATGATGTGCAACTTGCGCTGGATGCCCGCATCAGACGTCTTGATCAGTTACGTGAGCGTGTACACGAGCAGGTATTGCGTGGCACCTATCTACTGGAAACAGAAGGCAGCAAGGTAGCCCAGGTGAATGCACTGTCAGTGATTCAGCTGGGTGACTATGCATTTGGTCGGCCATCTAAAGTTACGGCAACCGCACGACTCGGTTCAGGAAAAGTAATAGATATTGAAAGGGAAGTTGATCTGGGAGGATCAATACATTCTAAAGGTGTTCTTATTCTGTCATCCTATATGGCAAATCGCTATGCAAAAAATCAGCCCTTATCACTCTCGGCAAGTCTGGTGTTCGAACAGTCTTACGGTTCAGTAGAGGGGGATAGTGCATCGGTAGCCGAGCTCTGTGCATTATTGTCTGCCTTATCAGATTTGCCGATTAATCAATCTATAGCTTTAACCGGTTCTGTTAATCAACATGGTCAGGTACAGGCTATAGGCGGTGTGAATGAGAAAATTGAAGGTTTCTTTGATATCTGTAAAGCTAGAGGTTTAACAGGTAAGCAGGCTGTTATTATTCCTCAGTCAAATATTAAAAATCTTATGTTACACAGAGATGTAGTTGAGGCTGTTGAGAATAAAAAATTCAGAATATACGCAGTTGAGACAGTTGATCAGGTAATGGAGTTGTTAACCGGTAAAAAAGCGGGTGTTGCGGATAAGAAAGGCGGCTTCCCTGAAAAAACAGTTAATGGGCTGGTTCAGGAAAGGCTTAGTGATATGAATCGTATGCGTAAAAACTTTTCTAAATCATCTTCAAAAGATGATGACGACAATGACAAATGATATTGAAAATAAAATTGATCATATTCTAGTCAGTCTCAGACTGGATAGTTATAGCATGCTGATTATGCGGCAGATTGTAGTGCTGGCCGAAAAACTCAATGCAAATCTCTGTGGAATGTTTGTTGAGGACTCTGATTTGTTGCGTATTGCCAATCTTCCATTTAGTCGTGAGGTTATTTTTCCAGCTGCAAATGTGCGTAAACTGGATAGTGCGGCTATGTTGCGTCATATCCGCAGTCATGCGGAAAAACTACGTCAAATGATGGCTGAGTACGCGAGATTATCAAATGTAGCCTGTTCATTTAGAACTGCAGAGGGTTCGGTTATTGATGAGGTGCTTGGAGAATCTAATGATTTTCAGTTAATTATCCTTATGCCGGAAAAGTATTCATCCAGGCGAAAAATGCAGGTAGAAAATACAGGGCAGTTAATTAATCCGGTTGTCCTGTTTTATGACGGTTCATCACAGGCAAAAAAATCAGTTCGTGTGATACATTCATTAATTGAAAACAATAATCTGCAGTATCTCAAGGTGTTAACCACACATGCCGATAATGAATTATCGGCACGACAGTATCTGAAGCTGTTATCAGTGAAAGTTGATTTTATACATATCGACCATTACAGCATAAATGATATTGTCAGCATGTTCAGTACTGATAAGCCGGGTTTGATGATTCTGCCTCTTGAAAAAAAATTAATGGAGCAGGGTAGAGAAATTAAATATTTGCTTGATGCTCTTTCCTGTGTTTTGTTACTGGTTAGGTGAATAAAATAAAGTGATTTTATGATCAGCGTAAAACTTAAATTAATCTATACCTGTCTGCTGTTTCTGATATCTACTTCGGTTAATGCAGTTGATGCCCGGCAGTTAATAAAAGATGCCATTGATCATTTTCGTGGGCTGACCTCCTATTCTGAAGCCAGCATGATCATTCATCGGCCTGACTGGCAACGATCGATGGATATGAAAATATGGACTCAGGGTCTGGACCGGTCACTGGTTAGAGTCACTGCGCCTAAAAAGGACATGGGGAATGGCAGCCTGTTAATTGATGATGATATGTGGAGTTATACGCCAAAAATTAATAAAGTGATAAAAATACCCAGTAGTATGGCGCATCAAAGCTGGATGGGTTCGGACTTTTCAAATAATGATGTTGCCCGTGCCGATGACCTGATAGAAAAATATAGCCACAAGATACTTGAAACACGTCAGCAGGATGGTGTCACTATCTATGTTATTGAGTCAGTTCCCCATGAAGATGCACCGGTAGTCTGGGGTAAAGAAATTCTAACTGTGCGAGATGATCATGTGTTACTTGAGCACAAGTTTTACGATCAGGACGGTATTCTGGTTAAACAGTTAACGACACTCGAAATAAAATTTATTGCGGGTAAAAATCTGGCAACCATCGAGCGTATGCAGAAAGTAGATGCGCAAGGCGAGTGGACAGAATTTCGTCTACATCATATTGAGTTTGATGCTGATATTAATAAGAGTACATTTACTTTATCAAATTTGAGAAACCCGCGATTTTAGAATGATCTAACAGGAGTTAAACAGTGGCGAGTACCTGGCGATTTGCATGGCGGAATATCTGGCGTCAACCCAGACGTACCATACTGTCCATTCTGGCCATTGCCTTTGGTGCAGGATTGCTGGTATTCAGTATCGGTATACAGCTTGGTCAGTATGATTTAATGATTCAGAGTTCGATACGTATCTATCATGGGTTGCTGCAGGTACAGAAAGAAGGTTATCTTGATGAACCTAAAATGCGCACCAGTATTGCAGATATTTCATCTCTGGCCAGTGATCTGCGTAAACTCAGTGGTCTGGATGCCATTAGTGCGCGAGCTAATGGTTTTGCTCTGGTGTCATCAGATAAACGAACTTATGGCACCATGATTGTCGGTGTTCAACCTGAATTCGAGAAAAAGATTTCCAGTTTACCGGGCGTTATTAAAGAGGGGCGTTACCTGTCATCCGATAGTGCAGATGAAATTATTATTGGTCGTAGTCTGGCGCGTAATATGCAGATCAAACTTGGTGATGAGGTGACTATTCTGGGTTCTGGCAGGGATGGCTCTGTGGCTGCGACCATTGTTCCTGTTGTTGGGATTTACGAATCAGGTTCACGGGATCTCGATCGCAATCTTATACAGATGCCACTGATAAGCTTTCAACAGGTCTTTGAAATGAATGGTCATGGTCATTCGATTGTTATATATGATGAAGATGTTAAGCAGCTGGACGCGTTGCGCTTACAGTTTCAGGATTTAACGGCAGACTATAAAGACCTGGTAACTCTGTCGTGGGATGAAATTCAGCCAGGTGTAAGGCAAATGATCGAGCTGGATTATGCCTCAGGCTGGCTAATGTATATTGTGCTGGTTGCCATTATTACCTTCAGTATACTGAATACTTTTTTAATGTCAGTGCTTGAGCGCACCCGTGAATTTGGCATTATGCTGGCGCTGGGTTATACGCCATTTAATATCGGTCGACTGGTCATGCTGGAAGCGTTTATTCTCACCCTTGTGGGTCTTGCAGTGGGTACATTGATTGGTGTTGCAATTAATTATTATTTTTATGTTTATGGCCTGACTTTTTCTGGCATGGAAGAAATTGCAAAGATGTACAATATGCCAGCGACAATAACACCGCAAATATCCTTCGAAAGTGTATTTCTGGGTCCGGCAATGATATTACTGTTTACATTACTGGCTGCACTTTATCCAGCTACCCGTATTCGCAAATTACAACCAGTTGAGGCAATGCACAGTATATGAGTCATATTACTTCATTATTGATGTCACTGGCCTGGCGTAATCTATGGCGAAATAAGCGCCGTACTCTGGTTATTCTGTTTGCTATTGTCCTCGGTGTCTGGGCAATGATTTTTACTGCAGCCTTTATGCGCGGTATGAGTTCGCAGATCCTCAGCGACACTATTAATAATCTTACTGGCCATATACAAATACATTCAAAACAATACCTGGATGATCCGGTGATTGATCATCGTTTCAGTTTAATCGATGATCAGTTGTTTGAGTCTTTAAATAATGTTCTGATTAAACAGACTTCAAGTCGTGTGCGGGTGCCTGCGGTCATTGTTAGTGAGCGTGAATCAACTGGTCTGGTGATGGTGGGTATCAATCCAGATAATGAAAACGGCATGTCTTTTCTACAGTCATCTATAGTCGAAGGTCGTTATCTTAAAGATGAAAATGACTCAGGTATTATCATTGGACGTAAACTTGCCGAACGACTGGAAACCCGTCTGGGTAAACGGGTGGTGATAATGTCACAGGATAAAGACAATAAAATAGTCGATCGAGGTTTTCGTATTGTCGGCATCTTCGATACCCAGATGGAAGCACTGGAAACCGGTTATATTTTTATGGGTCTGCAAACCAGTGAAGATCTTCTAAATATCAAGAATGAAGTTTCAGAAGTGTCGATTCTTTTGCATGATATGAATCAGCTTGATGAACTGGTCGCTGATCTACAACAGCAGAATCCACATCTGGATGTGCAGGGGTGGGCACAACTTGAGCCCATGTCACGGGTTATTATCGAACTTTATGATAGTTTTCATCTGGTCTGGCATCTGATTGTTTTTCTGGCCATGGGCTTTGGCATAGTGAATACCCTGTTAATGTCGGTGTTCGAGCGTACCCGTGAATTTGGCCTGTTTCAGTCGCTGGGTCTGAAGCCGGGTTTTATTATGGGGCAGGTATGGGTTGAATCAACTCTGTTGTTAATGCTGGGCCTTTTTCTGGGTAATATTATTGCCTGGTGGTCGGTTCTGGCTACCGGTGAGGGTATAGATGTGTCTGCCTTTGCTCAGGGTATGGAGATGGCTAATCTGTCGAATATTATTCCCTTCGTGATCATCACCAAAGACCTTGTGCTGGCCAACTCGGTGGTGATTATTCTCGGTATGTTAACCAGTATTTATCCTGCATGGCGTGCATCCAGGTTAGTCCCTGCAGATGCAATAACCAGGGTGTGATTATGAAAACAGTTGTTAGCTGCAAACATTTAAATAAAATTTATCGCCAGGGACAGATAGAAGTTAAAGCCCTGACGGATATTAATCTGGATGTGATCGCCGGTGATTTTATCTGTTTATCCGGCCCATCGGGTTCGGGTAAATCAACATTGCTCAATATGATTGGCGGACTTGATTCACCTACATCAGGTGAAATCATTGTTGATGGACAGCACGTCGACAAAATGAGCAAGTCTGAACTGGCAGAGCTGCGTCTGCATAAAATCGGTTTTGTATTTCAGGCATATAATTTAATTCCTGTTTTAACAGCCAAAGAAAATGTTGAAATGGTGATGCAAATGCAGGGTGACAGTAAACAGTATCGCAATGAACATTCTCTGGCTATTTTAAAAGAGGTTGGTCTGGAGGGTCTTGAAAATCGCAAACCAGCTGAGCTTTCAGGTGGTCAGCAACAACGTGTTGCCGTTGCTCGCGCGATTGTGGATAAGCCCTGTCTGGTGTTGGCCGATGAACCTACGGCAAACCTTGATTCTAAAAATGCAGATAACCTGTTGCAGATGATGCGCGAAATGGGCGAGCAGCATCAAATGACGTTTATTGTTTCTACCCATGATCCCATGGTTATGGAACGAGCCAGGCGTTTGATTAAATTACATGATGGCAAGATTATTGAGAATAACAAACAACATTAAATGCAGATAAATAAATCATTATCAGCGGCATTTGTTGCCGCACTTTTTTTATTATCGTCTATCGCGCAGGCATGGACACACTACGGTCATATTAAATATTCGTTTAATTACACGGATATCCCATCTGATTCAGTTATCTATCTCGATAGTGGAGATCAACAAAGTTTAAATAGCCTGAGTCTTCGCCTCGCCAGTGAACATAAATGGAATGATTTCTCAGCCGAAATCCATTATGAAATGAATGCGCTTCATAGTAATAATCCTGATCTGATTACCGGGGTTGATGCGGATAAAAATCGTGCTCTGGATTTAAGCTCAAATATAAGGGATGAGAATAATGACCTGCAGCAGCATCGTATCGATCGTCTGTCACTGGCGTATAGTCATGATCAACTGGTTGTTCGTCTGGGGCGCCAGGCCGTTAGCTGGGGTAATGGTTTTGTTTTTCATCCCATGGATATTATTAATCCCTTTGATCCTGTCGCTATAGATAAGGATTACAAAACCGGAGACGATATGTTGTATGGTCAATGGTTAATGGATAATGGAAATGACTGGCAAATGATGATTTTGCCACGACGTAATTTATCCGGTGATATTGATAATGATCAGGCTTCACAGGCGATTAAATTTCATGCGCTAACACCGAAAGGTGATGTCGATGTTCTTTATGCGCGTCATTATGATCAGGCTATTCTGGCGCTGGGTTATGCTAAATCGATTCTTGATGCTGTCTGGCGTCTTGATGTTTTAGTCACCGAGTTATCGAATCAGCAGAAAGTCACTATGTTGATGAGTAATCTTGATTATTCCTGGGTCTGGTTCGAGCATAATGTTTATGGTTTTGCAGAGTATTTCTATAACGAGCTGGGTGAAGCCGATTTCAGCCTGTCGCCTGATGCTGAGCTCAGCTCAAGATTGTCACGTGGTGAGTTATTCACCACGGCAAAACATTATCTGTCTTTAGGCTTAAATATTGAGTTACACCCGCTGGTTAATCTGTCGCCTACGATGATTGTTAATCTCGACGATAATAGTTACCTGATGCCCATTACCTTAAATTATAACTGGACTGAAAACAGGGTTTTAAAAACCAGCCTGATTTTATCTGCAGGCGATTCACTCTCTGAATATGGCGGGCCTGCAAGCCCCGGGAACCAGTTTAATCTGCTTTTTACTTATTATTTTTAATGTTTTTATGGCGTTTTAATTTAGCGCGTATTCTGCAATTCCTGTAAACCTGACTAGACTCTATTTATAAGTTTAACTAATGAGTTCAGGATGTTTTTTAATAACGGAATCATACTATTAGTCATTTTAGTTTCTCTTCAACTATCAGCCTGCAGTGAAGCGCCACACGCGCCGCTGAGAGTGGGTGGGAATCAGTGGCCGGGTTATGAGCCGCTTTATCTCGCCAGGGATTTAAACTTCTGGAAAAAACGTCAAATACGACTCATACAGTATCCATCAGCTACAGAAGTGTTACGTGCCTTTCGTAACCGGGCAATAGAAGCGGCTTCACTGACACTGGATGAGGTTCTACTGTTACGTCAACTGGATATACCTGTCAGCGTGATATTAATACATGATTTTTCTAATGGCGCTGACGCCATCATTTCTCATTCAGATATACAATCCGTTAAACAGCTTCAGGGTAAAACAGTGGGTGTAGAAAGTAGTGCGCTGGGTGCTTTTGTTCTTTCGCGGGCACTTGAAACTAATAATATGGCTTTGCAGGATGTTTCGATTCGTCATATTAATTTTGAGGCACATGAAAAAGCATTTATTAATAATGAAGTTGATGCGGTGGTAACATTTGAGCCAGCTATAAACGGCCTGCTTTCTGCGGGCGCTAATATGATTTTCGATAGCACCATGATGCCCGGTGAAATTATTGATGTTCTGGTGGTGCATCAGGATTGTATAGATAAGTACGCGCATGCATTAAATAAACTTGTTACTGGCTGGTTCTGGGCGCTTGACTATATGGATGAAAACCAGCTTGAAGCCTATTTGAATATTGCTGAAAGGTTAAATGTTAGTGTTCAACAGGTTGAAGCTCATTATAAAACGATCGTTCTTCCGGATAGAAATGAAAATAATGAGCTTCTGGGTGTCAGGAATTATGTTTTACAAAGAACGGTTAACCAGATGAGCAAGATCATGTTGAATAATAAATTACTGAATAAACCGTTCTCTAATAATGACTTGTTTACTAATCAGTTTATAAATGATGTGATTAACTAATGTATCGTTTTCTTAGTTTGCGATTTGCTCTACCGGGTCTTATTGGTGTTTTTACAATATTGACTATCAGTTTGTCTTTCTATATGAGTCGTAGCATTGTCTTTGATCGGGTGGCAGAAGAACAGGAAATAGTTGTTCGTGATCGCCTTAATTCTCTCCAGGGTGTTGTTTCTCATTTTATGAAATATCATGAATATGACTATTTAAGAGGGATGGTTTCAAGTATCTCATCAGAAACTGATCTGAATTACCTGGCGATTGTATCAAAGGACGATATAGTCATCGCAGCTAGTAAATATACTGACCAGGGTAAACACTGGAAGCAGGTCAGTCCGGCGCCTGATGCTGAGCTCATCGAAAAAATTATACTCAGACAAACTATAGATACCTATCTATATACCGATAAAAAGATCATCGATGGTTATAGTAGTCTCTGTGTTACAGGCAATGATGCTTTATTGAGAGCAGATGATTGTGGTTTTATTTTTTATCAGGTTGACCTTGGGTTTCATTTCGATCGAGCTGAGGCGTCAATCTATAATGGGTTTCTATTTGTAGGGTTGACGTTTTTTGCGGGTATTTTTCTGTTACTGTTTTTTACAGGGCGTTTGATCACCAGACGTGTTAATCATCTTGTTGACACACTGAAATCCTATTCGGATGGTGATCATAATATTAGATCAGCTACCAGAGGTCATGATGAAATAAGCTGGTTGTCTACGTCTATCAATAGTCTGCTGGATAGGATCGATAAAAACCAGGAACAGATACTGGAGCGAGAGCATCGTCTGGAGGGTTTATTTCAAAGTGTTCTTGATGCGATAGTCGTTATAGATGATCAGGGTATAATTCGTCGAGCTAACAGGGCGACTGAAAAGATGTTTGGTTACACTGAGGATGAATTAGCAGGCCATAATGTTTCTATATTAATGCCAGAGCCCTATAAATCGGAGCATGATGGCTACCTGAAAAATTATAAAGTTACCGGCATTAGAAAAGTCATAGGTATCAAGCGTGAGGTTAATGGGCAAAGGCGAGATAATACTGTTTTTCCAATCGATATTTCAGTTAGTGAAATGCTGATAGGCTCTAAAAAAATGTATTCTGGAATAATCAGGGATATTACCGAACGAAAAGACTTTGAGCGCATTATGAAAAATATTAATGATGAGCTTCTGCAGAGTAACAAAAAACTGAATGAATATGCCACCAAAGACAGTTTAACCAATATCTACAATCGGCGAAGTTTTGATATTAGAATTGATGAAGAACTTAATCGAGCCACTCGAGATAAATTACCCTTATCACTATTGATGTGTGATATTGATTATTTCAAGCTCTACAATGATACCTATGGTCATCAGGAAGGTGATAAGTGTTTATACAAGGTGGCGACAGTTATTAAAACATTTTTTCAGCGTGGGGGTGAAATGGTTGCCCGTTATGGTGGTGAAGAGTTTGCTGTGATATTGCCCAATACTGATGCTGATCGAGCTAAATGGCTGTCCGAGTTATTGATAAAAGCGATACATGAACTTGGGATTGCACATAGTGCATCAAAAGCCAGTGATCACATTACTATCAGTATTGGGGTGGGAACATATAATCCAACAGGTCATATTCCGACCTCATCGAGCCATCTGATTCGAGCAGCGGATGAAGGGCTGTATAAGGCCAAGGCGAATGGGCGAGATCGCGTTGAAACAGGTGCTACGATTGAATAAGCTGAAAATATCAGCTATTTTTGAATTCTAACTGTAATTTAACTAAAGGGGTAATTAATTTATCAAGTTATTAATTAATATCAATAGGACTATTATTGTGTGTTTTTTTGTACTCAAAAAAAGTTAGTATATAGACGTGAACTCGATTAACTCTAATAGGGTCTCTTAATGAAGCAACCATTGCAAATCAACTTTCGTGATATCCCACCATCAGAAGCAGTAGAAGCCAAAATCCGTGAAAAAGCAGCCAAACTAGATGAATTTTATGACCAGATCATGAGTTGTTCAGTCATGGTCGAAGCGCCTCACGCGCATCATAATAAAGGCGGTCTTTATCATGTTCGAATTGACCTCACTGTGCCCAATGGTGAGCTGATTATTAATCGCGCACCCAAAGACCATCATGCCCATGAAGATGTCTATGTCGCCATACGTGATGCCTTTAATGCAGCCAAGCGCAAGCTACAGGATTTCACCCGAAAACAGCGGGGTGACGTCAAGCATCACGAAGTTCCACCTCATGGTACGGTGCTGGAGCTGGTGCCTTATGAAGATTATGGTCGTATATTATCTTCTGATGGCCGTGAAATCTATTTTCACCGCAACAGTCTGTTAGAGGGTAGTTTTGATGCACTGGAATACGGTGATAAGGTGAGGTTTTCAGAAGTGGCTGGTGATAATGGCCCACAGGCCAGTACCGTTCATTTAATCGGTAAACACAATATCGTCGGTTAACTGAATAGCTCATATTGTTCCGGCCGAGTATTGCAGTCGTTAAATTTGATAACACAATCGAATGTTTACTGTGTTGACTGCAATACTCATGGGTGAGGTTTATCGCCAGGGTTCTGTCAGGTGGCTGGTATAGCTGACAGGCTAATGAGTCAAACTGGCCTGGATAAACGACCTGAGTTCATTTCTATAGTCTGAGCCGCTAATCATAAATCCGTCATTGTGTCCGCCACGCATTTCATAAAAGCGCCGGGGTTCCCTGGCCGTTCTGTAAATTTCACGTCCTTCGTCAAATGGAATAATTTCATCATCAGTACTGTGTGCAATTAGAACAGGGCAAGATGTCCTGCTGACATAGTCCCGGGTGTTGTATTTAAAGTGAGCCAGCCAGCCTACGGGTAAAAAAGGGTAGAGTCTTTTAGCCATCGCAGGTATAGAGCTGAAACCGGATTCAACTATCAGTGATGCCGGTTGATGTTGGCTGGCCAGCCAGGCGGCAATGGAGGCGCCCAGTGAACGGCCAAAAATAATAATTTCCCGGGGATTAATATTTCTGGATTCAGTCAGGTATCGCCAGGCCGCTTCGGCATCACGGTAGGTGCCCTGTTCGGTCGTCCTGCCTTCGCTTTGTCCATAGCCGCGGTAATCAAAAATAAACACATTCAAATTAAGCCGGTGAAAGATTTCAATAGAGTCCAGGCGATGGGAGATGTTACCGGCATTGCCATGAAAGAACAGCAATGTACCGCGGGCCTGATCATGGGGAATAAACCAGCCATGCAGTTTTATTCTGTCTTCAGTAAAAAATTCAACGTCATCAAATGACAGATTAATCTTCTCAGGTGTGGCTGTAATTTTTCGCCCGGGTAGTTCAGGGTAATAAATGATACTGGCCTGTTTGAAATAAACAAGGGCGCTCAGAGCGGCATAGGCGATGATGATGACGAGAGCAATTTTCCAGATGTCGGTGATCATTATGTCTCGTGAATTAAAATGAAGTGACCAGGCCCAGATAAGCGCCACGATCAAAATCAGAGCTTATGCCATTATTTAATTGTGTTCTTATTTTTCTATAGCCTAAACGTATAAAGCGATCGGCCTGGATTTTATAATCCACGTTAACACTGAACGCTGAAACAGAGCGGGCATCAGAAAAACTTAAAGATTCGCCAGCATAATACAGGCTGGTTTCCAGTCTTGAACCTGAAGCTTCTGGCTGAAAAATGAGCTCGCCACCCACCGTCACTGCGGTTAAATAATAATCCAGTGGATCTGCGGCCACCAGTCTACAGCCTAAACCCATGTTGAATCCCGAGGAATGTGAATTTCCTGCGAACGCGGTGAGACCGGCAGAGGCAAACAGATCCTGATGGTTATTTTGCCGGCTGTAAAGAAATCGCGTATCAGTGATTACTGGCTGGCTGGCATCATAATAAATCGCTGTTCTGTAGATGGCATTGATATTTTTTTCACCGGCTTCAAGGGCAAGGGATTGAGCGTTGACGCTACAGGTTATTAACAGCTGTAGCGTCAACAGGCTGTACAGGCCAAAGTTAGTGATTACAGGTCTCATCAATTTCATTTGCCCGGGCAATTATCAGTTAAATTAATAATAGGCATTTAATAATAAAATTATTTTGTTTAACGTCAAGATAATCACGGCTAAGTTGAGCTAAATTAATAATGATAGAAAAGATATCTGTTATGTAAGTCAATACCTGTTTATGTGTTTTCATATATGCGAGGTTAAATAAGTGCTTACACTTAAATCCAGTGCTTTTACCAATGGTGGAAATATACCGGCGAAATACACCTGTGATGGTGTTGATATTTCACCACCACTGATATGGGATGACGTACCTGAATTAGCCCGAAGTTTAGTTCTGATTGTTGATGATCCAGATGCGCCTGATCCAGCAGCTCCCAGGATGACCTGGGTGCATTGGGTTTTATATAACATTCCATTAGATGCAAATGGATTACCCGAGGATGTATCGTCCCTGGCGCTTCCACCGGGAACAGAGCAGGGACAGAATGACTGGAAAAAATGTGGCTATGGCGGACCATGCCCACCCATCGGACGTCATCGTTATTTCCACAAATTATATGCGTTAGATACTGTTTTAAAAAGCATGTATAAACCGACTAAAGCACAAATAGAAATGGCCATGCAGGGGCATGTTGTTGCAGTGGCAGAACTGGTTGGAACCTACGAAAAATCCAGCTGATTTTTCGTGGCAAGGCTAATGGAGTGGTTATTGAGTTTGTTCCGGAGCTATAACAGGATAATAACCTCATGATTTGAATAATTATCAGGTTAGAACATGAAAAAATTAAACAACATAGTTAAACGCAATCTGGTTGGCAATATCATGGATGTTATAAATGATAGTTTTCCACATATGATGCCAGGTGTTAATGAACATCAGTTAGTCAGAAAATTATATCGTTCAATTGATCTTTCCCTCGATGGTCATCTACAGACAGAGAAAAAAATGGTTAATATTCTGCTGTCTGACCTGCGTGGTTTTTCAACCATGGCAGAAGCTTACTCACCAGTAGAACTGCTGGAGTTGCTTAATCGCTATTTCTTAAAAATGAGTGAAGTGATCCTGAAATATAATGGTGTCATCGACAAGTTTATGGGCGATTCCATCATGGTCCTGTTTGGTATTCCTCAAAGTCGGCCTGATGATCTTGAGCGTACCCTGGCCTGCGCCACTGAAATGCAGGTGGTGATGAGTGAAATTAATCAACTTAATGAAAGTCTCGGCATGCCCTCACTTTACATGGGTATAGGCATTAATACGGGTGAAGTTGTTGCCGGTACTCTCGGGTCAGAATTACATAATGAATATACGGTCATTGGAAATGAAGTTAATCTTGTGGCGCGAGTTGAAGCGCATAGTTTACGCGGCCAGATTCTGTTAAGTGAAAATACTTATCTGAAAGCAAAAGATTATATTCAAATTGGTGATATCAATGAAGTCCATGTGAAGGGCAGAAAAGATGCCGTCAGAATGTATGAGCTGTTAGCTACAGACCGGCCGCGATATCTTCAGGTGCCGTGTCGTGAAATACGAAAAAGCCCCCGGGTTAAAGTTAATATGCCACTGGCATTTCATTGTGTAACAGACAAGGAAGTTCAGCCGGACGAATATACGGGCAGAATTATGGATATCAGTTATGGTGGTCTGTTCGCCGTGGTACCCATTGGTCTGAGAAAACATGATGAAGTACAAACCACCTTTTCAGAATCATTAATGCGTTGTTGTGCCAGTGACGTATTTGCTAAAGTCACTCACGTTGAAAAAAAGAATCATGAGTTTGGTTGTCATCTTGAATTCACCGCCATCGACAGGGAATTAAAATCAGAACTAAAAGACTATGTCGATCTGTTAATCGAAAGATTGCACTGAAGTTGTTAATAAACCCGAATTTCCCCGGCAATTAACTGTTGACGAATTTTATAAACATTCGATAACTCGGCATCGGTTATCGCCTGTACCTGCGATCTGACTTCGTCAGTCGAAATACTTTCCTGCATATAGAGTTTAATATCGACCACCTGCGGTTCAGTAATCGGGCTGCCAATGCGACTCACCAGATAACAACAGGCCTCACGCACTTCATCGAGTTCAGTCACAATCGTTTCTGCAATGCGTTGCGCGACCAGGTTATAAAGTTTGCCAACATGGGTGACCGGGTTTTTACCTGCGGCAGCTTCCATGTTCATTGGTCGGTAGGGAGTGATTAATCCGTTCACTCGATTACCACGGCCGACTTCACCATCATCGCCGGATTCAGCCGAGGTGCCGGTCACGGTTAAATAATAACTGTCCTTATCGATATCATCAGCGGTGTTGGCAGTGATAGTTAGTGTTTTGTCAGATTCTTTCTGGGCGGCCTGTTCTACCAGTTTAATGAGCTGGGATTTTTTATGGCTGTAATCCTGTTTGTCTGAAATAAACTGATCTATAAAGGCGCAGGCAATGGTCAGGTCAATGGTGTCCTGCCTGCGCACCGCCATGACTTTTATATCCTCACCGATTTCCGGATGGTCTGATTTTGTTCTGGGTGAGTTCAGGGTTTTTTCAACATGCAGCACCACGCGTTCGAGTTCGCTCAGGGGTGCATAACCAACTCCACAGGAAGTGTCATTGGCCAGAGCAATGCCGGTTTTTTCCTGGCGCAGATAAAGTTCAACCAGATCAATAGAGCCCGGTCGAATCAGACTGTGCAGTTTTACATCCCGCTCAGCATCAAGGATATGGAAACTGGAGTTCAGCCAGTTGTTGCAGCTTTCCATTACCAGTTCTTCTAATGGCACTTTAATGCCACGGTACTCACATGTGGCGCGACCGGCCAGAAAAATTTCCATGGGTTCAATTATCTGGCCGCCACCAAACTCGGGTGCTGAATGGCCACCCCATAATAATGCCTTGTCGACATTGTGATGCAGCACCAGACCAAAGTGTTCGAGATAATATTCACACAGTGTGCGACTCAGTTCTTCGGCCATTGCATCACACATGGTATCCGGATGCCCGATGCCTTTGCGTTCGACAATCTCAACTAACTGATCATTGTAAGCAGAATTAAGTGTTGTGATGGTGACAGCTTGCATGGCTCAGATCTCATTAAAAACGATTTAATAGTTCAGTGGGTGGTGGTATCCAGTCAACTAATACCATGATAATAACTATTACCGAATACAGGGCTGAAATTAGAAAGCTCTGTCTGATGCTAAAAGTCATATGCTGTTTATTAATAATGCCCGTGCCACCCCAGTGCAGCATCAGGAATCCCAGCAGGTTGGTTAGCCAGTAGCCTAAAACAAAACTGATTAAAAACCATTGTTCATTAATCATGCTAAAGGGTAATGAAAATAAATAAGCCAGCGGTAAATTAATAACCGCATCATTCCACCAGGACAGAGGTGAGAGTATAAATCCTGTGCCAAGCAGGAGTGCGTTAGTAAAATAATGCCATGAGTGTTTATGAATGTTGTGCAATATCATCAGGCTTCAGCTTTTCAATGGCGATCTCCCGCATACGAAATTTTTGTAACTTGCCGGTGACTGTCATGGGAAACTCATCGACAAACCAGATGTATTTCGGAATTTTAAAATGTGCAATCTGGTCTTTGCAGAAATTTTGTATTTCATTCTCACTGGCTGTCTGAGCTTCGTGTAACTGAATCCAGGCCATAATTTCTTCGCCATAAAATTCATCAGGAATGCCAAACACCGCAACTTGCGCAATTTTGGGATGAGTAAATAAAAAGGCTTCGATTTCTTTCGGGTAAATATTTTCACCGCCGCGAATAATCATTTCCTTACGCCGACCGGTAATGCGCAGATAACCCTCGGCATCCATAGTGCCCAGATCACCGGACAACAGCCAGCCATTTTCATTAATGGTTTCTGCGGTTTTATCCGGCTGAGCATAATAACCGCGCATGATGTGATAACCGCGAAAACATATTTCACCGGTTTCTCCCAGGGGCACTGTCTGACCGGTTTCAGTATTAATAATTTTGACTTCCTGATGCGGCAGGTTTCTACCCACGGTTTCAGTGCGGCGTTGCATACTGTCATCACGAGTGGTCAGATGAGTTAAAGGTGATGCTTCGGTTTCACCGTAACCAATTAAAATTTCTCTGCAGTGCATGTCTTCCATCACCCGTTTCATTAACGGCGGCAAGCAGGGTGCGCCAGCCATAATGCCGGTGCGTAAACTGCTCAGGTCATAATTGTTAAAATCTTTATGTTCCAGTTCGGCAATGAACATGGTGGGCACACCGTGAACCGCTGTGCAACGTTCGGTTTCTATGGCATGTAACACCGCAGGTGCATCAAAATGCTCCGCAGCAATCACCATACAGGCGCCTACAGAGATGCATAATAGATTGGCCAGCACCATGCCAAAGCAATGATAAAACGGCACCGGAATACACAGCCGATCGTTTTCATTAAAGTGCATGGCCCGCGCTGAAAAATAGGCATTATTTAAAATATTGTGATGAGTTAACACCACCGCCTTTGGAAACCCGGTAGTGCCAGAGGTAAACTGAATATTAATTTCATCATCCCTGTCCAGCGATGCGGTTATTTCATCCAGCTGTGACATTGTAATGTGTTTACCGGCATCCAGTAGTTCACGCCAGGTGACAAAACCCGGTTCGGGTCGTTCAGTGTCAACCGGGCTTGCGGGATCATAAACAATCACTTTGCGTAAAAAGGGAAAGGCTTTACTGCTGATGTCACCGGCGCGTTTTAATTCCGGTAACAGTTCTATCAGCATGGCGACATAATTACTGCTGCGAAAGGCCGGGATAGTGATAATGCCGTGGAGTTCCGACAGTTGTAGTGCATATTCCAGTTCTGTTAAACGATAAGCCGGATTAATATTCACCAGCACCACACCGATTCGCGCGGTTGCCATCTGTACTAATAGCCATTCCAGATTATCCGTCGACCAGATACCGATGCGGTCGCCTTTGTTAAAACCCAGGCCAAGTAAACCCATGGCCAGCTGGTCTACCGATTTATAAAGTTGTTTATAACTTAAACGTTTTAATTGCGGCAGGGAGACCACCGCTTCATGGTCAGGGAACTGTTCAACAATACGGGCAAAATGTTCAGGGATAGTTTCACCCAGCAGGGGTTCGTCGCCGCCGCGATGGAAATAACTTTTTGCTGATGTTGTGGTCATTTGTTTCCTTGTCTGATGTTCCAGTGAATCTTTCATTTCATCTGTATCTTTCTGTCATTGCGAGGAGGCGCTTTCTGCCGACGCGGCAATCCAGATTTTAAGAGATTGCCGCGTCACAAAAGATGCTCGGCAATTGCTCCTGCATTGCTCTACTACCTACATCCATGTAGGCATCCTCGCAATGACAGCACACTCAATGACAGTACACATAATGACAATGTGCTCGTAATGACTGGGTGCCCTTAACTCACATCTTCCCAGTATCTATCGACCCGCTGCTGTATTTCATTAATCAGCTCATCATCCCGCTGTGGCTCAAACAGATGCTTAAAGCGCCCCTGTAATTTCAGATAATCTTCCACCGGTTTTCGTTCCCGGGGTATTTTTGTGTGGATGATTTTGCCATCCACATATTCTTTCAACGGCCAGATGCCGGTTTTCACCGCCAGCTTGCCGATATTCACCGTCTCTTTAGGATCAAAATCCCAGCCGGTTGGGCAGGGGGATAAAGCGATCAGCATGCGCGGGCCTTTCATGCTCATCGCTTTTTCAATCTTGCGCGCCAGATCCACCGGTTCGGCACCGATGATGGTGGCCACATAGGCGGGTTTATGGGCGGCCCAGATCTCAAACAGGTCTTTCTTGAAGCCGGGATAACCATGGGGGCCTTTGCTGGTGGCGGTCTTTGCCCCATGGGGGGTGGCCGCCGAGAACTGCTGGCCGGTGTTGCCGTAGCCTTCATTGTCATAACACAGATACAGGTAATCAAGATCCCGATCCAGGGTACCGGAGGTAGCCGACATGCCCATGCCATAGGCCGAGCCATCACCGGTGAGTACCACCACTTCCATATCGTCTTCATTGCCGATGCGATTTTTATCCAGCAGGATATCCAGAGCATCTCTGACACCCTGGGCACCGGCGGGGGCCGAACCCATGGCGGTGTAAATCCAGGAGCCGCGAAACGGGGTATAGGGGTAGACCGAGAGCAGGGTCATACAGCCGGCGGCATTCACAAACACCGACTTGTCACCGACGATATCATAGACCTGATTGAGTGCTTCCAGTCCGCCGCAACCGGCACACATGGGGGTGCCGCCACCGAGCAGATGTTCCGAGGGCAGGTTCTTCATATTGCGGTATAAGGTGACGGGGATGTCAATCATCTGGGCTCTCCATTAGTCTCATTTTGTACTTTAGCAATAGCCTGTAACTTCCTGATTTCCTTAAATTCGTTATCGCTATAAAGCAGGCGAGTGGGTGGGGTCTGGCCGCTGCTGACCGCCTGTTTCATGGCGTCTGCCATGGCAAAAAATTCCTCTGTGGAGATGTCCCGACCCCCCAGTCCGCCGACAAAACTGAGCAGGTGTTGAGGGGCGTCACTCTGGCCATAGAGTGAGGTGGCCAGTTCCGAATGCAGCACGCCGCCCATGCCCATGGACAGGTTCTGATCCACCACGGCGACTGCCTGTTTGCCCGCCAGCAAGCGCGCAAAATCCTCCTTTGGCAATGGCCGTAACAGCCGGGGTCGGAGCAGGCCAATGGCCCAGCCGGCTTCCCGCAACTGGTCCACCGCTTCTTTTGCCTTGGTGGCAAAACAGCCCATCATGACAAACACCAGTTCCGCATCATCGGCCCGGTAGTTTTCAATGGCGGCGTACTGGCGACCAAACTGCTGGTTGAATTCGTCACAGAGTTCGGCATACACCGTCAGTCCGTTCTGTGCTGCCAGATGGGTCTGGTAACGGAAGTAGGAATAGGGCGTGCCCCCCAGCACCGCCACTGCCTGGCTCACCGGACTGCTGGCCCGAAAGCGGATATTCTCTGCATCGAAATCAGCGACGAATGTCTTTGCCTGCGCAGCATCCGGCAGCTCCACCGGTTCGCGGGTAAACGACAGATAAAAACCATCCAGATTAACAATCACCGGCAGGCGAATGCGTTCATCTTCCGCCAGGCGAAAGGCAATGAGGGTGTTATCCAGCACCTCCTGACAGGTGGCGCAATGGATCTGTAAAAAACCACAGTCACGGGCCGCGACGATATCATTGTGATCCGGCTCCAGGGTGATCGGTGCCGCCAGCCCGCGGGAGACATTGGCCAGCACGAAGGGTGCACGCCAGCCCGCCACGGTGTACAGCATTTCCATGCCGTACAGCAGCCCCTGGCTGGAAGTGGCGCTAAACACCCTGACCCCGGTGGCCGCAGCGGTGCCCGCGGCGGTGATCATCGAATGCTCTGACTCCAGGGTGACCATGCGGGCATCCATTTCATTGTGATCAATCCAGTTGGCCAGGGCTTCGATAATCTCGGTTTGCGGCGTAATCGGAAATGCCGGAATGTAATCGGTGGCCGCCAGTCGAGCCCCCCAGGCGGCTGCAGCATTGCCGGTGAGTAGCAGGCGAGTCATGATGCCACCTCCGTAAAGCTTTCTTCATCAATGGCTTCAATGGCATGGGGCGGGCACTGGGCCACGCACACCAGGCAGCCCTTGCAGTGGTCATAATCAATGACCGGCGTATTGTCTTCGACCCGTATGGCTCCGTCAGGGCAGAAGGTGCTGCACACCCACCAGCATTTGCCGCATCGCTCATAATCAATCACCGGGCGTTGGCTGCGCCAGACACCGGTATTCACTTCAACGCTGTTGGCCGCAGCGAAAATATCCGGCGCAGAGATTCTGGCCTGATCAAAAGCCAGCTCGATCCAGTTGGGGTTTGTGTAACCCGT
>JAPHQX010000144.1 GCA_026196035.1 Gammaproteobacteria bacterium | reverse complement strand
TCATGTGCCTATCTGGTTAATCGACATCCGGATTTACTTGAAGTCCATGCCAATGACCAGGGTAGTGTGGTTGATATTGAGTTTGTCAGGCTTAATTGAGCATAAAAAAATTTTAAGTTAAGGCTAAGGCGCGATTATAAAATAAATGACAAGCACTTCCATCACGATCATCGGTTGCGGCTTTGTGGGTAAATGTCTGGCCCGGCAGCTGCTGCAAAAGAACATACCTGTTACTGCTTATGTCAACAGTGATAGTAGTCAGGCTGAGTGTCAGAAACAAAACATCCCCTGTGACATAGTTGATCTTGATAAACCCCTGGCTGATATTGATCTGACCGGGCAGAGTGTGATTTATCTGGTGCCGCCACCGCGTAGCGGACAAACGGATTCTCGTATAACATCTTTTCTCAGGGCTATCGAACAACACAAGCCGGAGAAATTTATATTACTCAGCACCACGGGTGTTTATGGTGATTGCAATGGCGAGTGGATTGATGAGTCGAGGCCGTTGATGCCGAGGGCAGATAGAGCTTATCGGCGAGCGAATGCTGAGCAGCAGGTGCAGCAGTTTTGTAAACGCACTGGCGTTTCTCTGGTGATCCTGCGTGTTGCGGGTATTTATGGTCCTGGAAAAATTCCGCTATCGCGAATTAAAAGTGGCCAGCCTGTGGTTAATCAAGAGGATTCACCCTTCACCAATCGTATTCATCTCGATGATCTGGTTAATGTGTGTGAAATTGCATTATTGAATTCAGCTATTACAGGTATCTATAACGTGACCGATGGTCACCCCGGTACTATGTATGAGTATTTTTCCGGTGTTGCTGCCGCAATGGATTTGCCCGCGCCACCGGCGATCAGTCTTGAAGATGCCAGGCAGCAGCTGTCTGAAGGCATGTTGTCGTATATGGATGAATCAAGGCGCATCAATAATTCAAAGTTACTCAATGATTTTAAACTTGAATTGAAATACCCGGTTCTTGAACGTGGCCTTGGGTCTTTGAAATAACCGGAATCAGAAGCTTAAATTTCGTACAGACAATTTTTTATTATGTTAATCACTATTGTGATTGGTTCTGTAAAGCTTTATGATTCTTTTTAATAGTGTATAAAAAAATAATAATTAGTAGGGAAGGATATCCTGTTAATAAGCGAGAAAAATATCTCGTCACAATTCCAGGTTCCTCCTGTTAAATGTTAACCATTAATATGGAAATTCTATAATGGACAAAAATGACAATTTCCTGAAATGCAACTATTCCAGTGCGTTTTTCTCTGTATTGATTCTGACTGTTTTAATTTCATATTCTAATGCTGTTTATTCAGAACCTGTTATGGCTCCCCTAGAAGCATCTCAGTCAAGGCTATCTGCTTCACAACACGCGGGTGATTATCGCGTACAGGCAAAAGATACCTTATGGAGTATCGCAAATCGATTTAGACCTGATTCAACTGTTTCAGTTGAACAAATGATGCTCGCCCTGTTACGTGAAAATCCAGAAGCGTTTATTGATGAAAATATTTTTGGTTTAAAGCGTGGTTATGTTCTGCGTATGCCGGATATGCATTCGATTACCAGTGTTGATCAGCAACAGGCGCTGGCACAGGTAAAAAAACACAGGGCTTTATGGCATGAAGCCAGTCAGTCACAGCTGGCTGCAGGCAACGGAAATGTTTCGGCTGTTGAACGGGACAGCCAATCTAATATTAGTGATGGTGACGGCTCAAACATTGAGGACCATTCTGCCGGGGAAGATTCGACGGCTGAAATGGCCAGACTACGCGCCCAGCTGTCACAGGCTCGCGAGGCGCGTGAATCTGAGCGCAGGGAAAAACAGGATATTAGTAAACGTATAAATGATCTTGAAAAACGCGTATCTCGTGCGCTAGTAAAAGAAGATTCCGGGCCGGCTGATTTACAGCCGTTTGAGGATCGTGTTGCGTCACGCCGACCCGCATCGATGGAAAGACCTGCGCCCTTGCCTTTAATGGATGAGTCGTCATCGATGATGAAAGATTCAGCACCCATGACGGATGAAATGGCAGCTGACGAAGTGGAGGCGGTGTCGCCTGTTAGTGAGTTACATTCGGCTGAAGATAATAATGAACAGGTTTATGATAAATATAATGTTGTATTAGGTGCAGATAAGAAACTTGAATTACCCGGGTTACCAGGTGAGCTCAGGGTATGGATTGGCGACCCGGATGTTAAACCGGATGTTCCTGATGAAATGACCCGGGATGCAGCCATCATAGATGCCACCGGCGGATGGGCAAAAGTAAAACCTTTTTCAACAGCATTTAAGTTTGATCCTGAAGAGTCTGACTGTATAGAAATTCATCCTACCGGTTCTACTGTACGTTTTAAGTTGCTACCGCAGAAATCGGGCGTTTTCGAAGTGGGTGCCGATGTTAATTTATATCATTCCAGTACCTGTGAGGGCTCGGCCATACCTAAACCGGCTGCAAGCTTAAAAGTAACCGTTGAAGTTGACGGGCTTGAAATGTTTCTGGGAAAAATATATGAACTCTGGGTTATTTTCTGGGAGAAGTTCCTCGACTTCTGGGCTGCATTTCTTGTGATTTCATTTGGCCTGATTATATTTTTATACAGGAAGAAATTAAAACAGAAGTTTGGTTATAGTGATGAATAAATTACATGCTGGAAATTTATTCTGGCAATGAACTTTGATGCAGATGCGTTTTAGCATGAATGATAATACCACTGTAGTAATGTGTTTAATTAACGGCTGCGAGGGATTTCATTAGCAAGTAATAATATGAGCAATTTATAACAGTGATTTTTATTGTCATGATTTAAATAATAACCACAAATATCTCCAAGAATATACAGAGCAGAATAAGTGATATCTAATTAACGAATTAAACAGTGCTTTATAAATTCTTCTGTAGTATTCTGACCATGGGATAAAATAAGAAGGATACTAAAATGATAAAACGTAATCTCTACGTCCAGCATGCTGTTGGATTTTCTCTCCTCCTCTCCGGTACTTCAGTTTCATTTGCACAACCTGTTTCGCTTGATGATATGACTTTGCATCAGGTTACTGCAGGTGCTGAAAGTAGTGTTCTTGAAGGCAGTGGTGGTGCCGTTGTTGGTAACAGTTCATCAGCCAGCATTCACTCAATTGGTTCGGTTACCATCGAAGGTGAAGCTCAGTCCAGTGCTCAGTCACTTAATCTTGTGAATTCCAGTGAAAGTACCGTTGCTAATGGTTTAAATATCTGGGACGGACAGGTTGCGGGTGCTGCAGAGTTAATGTCTGAAAGTGGTAACAGTAATTTTGTTGTTAATCAGGCTAATGAAGTTAATCAGGAGCAGCGTCGATCAGCCGCGGTACCTGAGTACTCGCGTCCAGAAGCGAATACATATGAACAGTTAGATCGAACCGGTTCGGAATCATTCCAGACAAGTATTGAGCAAACTGAAAATGTGACTGACCTGGTAACCAGTGATTATTCACAAAATACAACCAGTGAAGGTACAGTTGATACCATTATCGTTCTGCAGGCAGGTCCTGATACAGAAGCTTCGGTTCATGGTGGTAAAGGTCTTGCGGTTGCGGGTCAGCTAGAAGCTAATTTTGATGCTGGTGAAATCGAGGTTGGACTTGCTGTTGGTGCAGGTATTACTGTTGGTGCAGGTGCAACTGCGGGTGATGCAAGTATTGAAGTGGGCGCAAGTGCGGATACCACTGTGGCTGTTTATGGTCGCATTGAGTTGCCCGAGTTTTCAGTTGATGTAAGTGGTGCTGGTTGTGCGGTTATGCAGGGTTCATGTACTTCAAATGGCACAACTACAGAAACGACTGCTGATGTTACAGATAACTCAACTTCTACAAATGTAGTGACTACTGAACAGGGTGATAGTGAGTTTACTGAATCAGGTGTTACGGAATACCGTTCACCTTTCAGTCTTCATAATGCACAAGCTGAATACATTGTTGTTGATGATTCTTCAATCGATGTTAGCAGTGAGTTTAGTCTGGTGTTATCAGGCAGTGCTCAGTCCAGTGCTCAGGCTATCAATGTTGTTAACTCGGCAGGCAGTGCAGTTGCTAATGGTGTGAATATTTCACGCACCAATGCAGGTGATCTGGCGGCTCAGGGTGGTAATATTATTACTCTGACACAGAACAATGTAATTTCACATAGTCGTTAAGAAACCCGGTTAATCACCGTTTCAGAAATGAAGCGGTGATTAACATGGATTATTTTCTCATGTGTGAATACATTCGTAATCTGCTGCGCATCAGATTCAGGTGTTTATTGCTGTGTAGTTTTTCTTTCGCTATTAGTTCGTATTCTTACGGGATATTCGCGGGAGCGTTGCTCACAGACAATGAGCTGGCTGACGTCAGTGCGGGTGCGCCAGGTCCGGTACCTGATCCAACAGGTGATCGCCCCGGTGTGGCTGATGACCTAAGTATTGTTGGCGAACCTGCGTTGTGGTTATCAGGGGCGCTTCAAGCTGTTGATGATGAAGCCCGTGATAATATCAGCGCTGCTATTGATGAAAATCTGATTGTTGAAGCAGGCAGTCATGCCACGATTGAGCGTACTAATCAGGTGCGTTTATCTCATTCTTCTCAGGCAGGCCTTGAGGTTGTTAATCTCAGTAACACGAGTCGTAGTAGTGTGGCTAATGGATTAAATATAAATACTGATTCTGCTAGCTTGCTGACGCATCAAAACAACCAGATTGAACAAAATGAATTTCAGCAGGCAAGTCATGGTACTAACAGCAATATAGAGCGGGTTAGCACTACCACTATACGTCATGAAATAGCATCGAATTTTTCAAACCAGGTTATCAATGAAGTTTATAACGATATTTATTATCGCAGTGTCACGAGTTCTGCCATTACAGATGTGGCTATAGAGCCATTTAGTCCAGAAGTATTTTTTGATCTACTGGAGATAGGCACGATCATTCCCGAGTTCTCACTTAATATTATTCCCTCTGTCAGTTTTGATGGTACCTATACGGATCCATTCGATGGTGAGTGGGGCCTGAAAGGTAGTTATTCTGGTTTAACCCTGACCGGGCCGACACTGGCTGTTAATGGGTTGCGACCCGAAGGTGATGATCTTTATCTTGAGGTTGAATTTAATTTGCCCAGGTTAGAAATGGGTACTATTACGGTAGAAGGCTGTCTTTCTGAATGTGAGGATTTGTCGCTTAACCTTGGTGGTATTGGCGGAGGCAGTGTAATTGAAAATAATGAAATACGTTTAGAGGGAATGAACCCATTAAAAGATCTAGAGTTGAATCTTAACACGGGGCTTGTAACAGCAGGCAGAGGTCAGTTTTCTGCCAGTGATTCCAGTGTCGGTATCAGTGGTGAGCTGGAAGTGAATCTGGGTGCGTTTTTCGAATTTTCTCTGGATCTATCTGACTACTGGTGGGTAGATGATCTGTTTGGTCAAAATAAATGGTCTCATCGGGCAGAACTGGATTATGAGATTGATATTCCATTTACCATTCTGGAGCACCAGGTGGATGGCTTTGATATGAATTTTGATGGCTCGATGTGTTTGAAATTATTTGGTAGTAATACAAGTTGTGGGCATCTGGAGTCCAGTTATCAGGAAAGTTTTTATGCAGACAATAGTGCCAGTTTTAATCAGACAGATTCCTTTGCGGCATCGAATACAATTAATGAGTCAAACAGTTATGCTGCAGTCCATGGTGGTATCTTAACCGGTGCAGAAGCCGAGTTAATTATTATGACGGATAGTGATTTACAGCTTAATTCAGATAGTGATGTAAATATAAAAGATGGTGCTCAACAGGAATTAAAGGCAGTCAATGTCGTGAACAGTGCTTCGGCTGTCTCGGCTAATAGTTTGAATATGGATATAGCCAGGCGTGTGCAGGTAAGTCCGTTAGTGTCTTCAGGTGTATTATTGAATCAAAGAAACTATTTTAATCAGAGATTGTAATCTCGCTAGGGAAGGGTGTAATAAAAATGAACAACATAATCAGTTTAATATTTATTTTGTTCTGTATGTTAATGGCGCAGTCATCGGCTTATGCTTATGATCGGCTTGATGATGTGCAGCTGGATAATATAGTGGCGGGTGCTCTGGTGGGTGATACGCCTGCTGATATTGCGCGTTTTCCTATAATGATGTCAAAAGCCAATGGGAATTCGATTGAGGGTGAGATTATTTTGCAACGCGTAACCAGTCAGACCACCGGTTCATTGATAATACAGGATGGTGCTCAAAGTAATCTTCAGTCACTGATTAATATCAATGCGGTGAATTCACCTGTGAATGTTCTTTTGAATCTAAATATCAATATCAATTCGCATGTAGGTGTTTTAGAACAATTTAATTTGCAGGGCAGGCTGTAGATATAGCCGTTGTATAAGGTTTAGCGGTTATGAATCGTCTGTTGTTATTACTAATCTTTGTGTTTTTTCAGTTTGCTGTGTTTTTTTCTCAGGCTAATGCGCAGATGCTCGGCGTTAATACGGCACAAACGCGATTAACCGCCTCTGTTATACCCTGGTCGGAGATTCGTAAACATTCACTTGTACGTCAGGGCTGGGATATTAGCTGTGGCGCTGCCGCTCTTTCAACTTTGATGACCTATTTCCACAATCATCCTGTCACTGAAACTTCAATTACGCTTACGCTATTAAAGAATACAGATTCTAAACTGGTGCGCAAACGCGGTGGTTTCTCTCTGCTTGATCTTAAGCGTTATGTTAATGCCATTGGTTATGAAGGTCGCGGGTATGGTGGTATGAGTCTGGATGATATTGAATCCTTTGCAGTGCCCGCAATTCTCCCTGTAAGGATAAGAGAGTTTGATCATTTTGTTGTTTATCGGGGGCGTCTGGGTAATCGAGTGTTACTGGGTGATCCGGCGTTCGGCAATATTACCCTGGCTATTGATGAATTTAATACCATGTGGCGCAGTAAAGTCGCCTTCTTTGTGGTTAAACAGAATACGGCTGAACAGCTGGAAGCGGGTGAGTACAAAAATAACATTAGTCAGTTAACACCAAAAATGATGGAGCTTGCCATTCCTGATCTGTCCTATACGCAACGCATAATCAAAACTGTTCCTTTTAATCCTGTTCTACGAAAAACCGTGAAAGCAATGCAATGAAAATAACGGGTTTGGTTGGTGTCATGAAATATGCAGTGCTGATGTTTATTGCTGTGCCTGTCTGTTATGCAGAAGATGCTGTTCAGCCAGGCGAGGTGGTTAATGTCAGTGATACTGCTGATATTACTGTTAGTGACTCAGTAGTAGTAAATGAGTTAGAGGAAAAAAACAGGCTGATTCTTGATCTGCTTAAACGTGTTGAAGTGCTTGAAGCGGGGCTGCAGAAAAATACAGATGCGACAACGGTTGTCGAGCCTGAAGTTCTGGATGACGAACAAAAGCAGGAAAGAACTGAGGCGGCCAGAAAGATTGAACGCGAACGTGAAGAAAATATCAGTCTTATGGAATCCGCTTTTAAACGTACTCTTGTTGATGAAGGTGGTTTGTTGCTAAAACCCTGGCAATTTAATTATGTGCCTTCCATTTCCTATACTCACTCATCCAGCGACAGGATTATTATCGATGGTTTTACTATTGAAGAAATACTGGTTGTCGGGGATATTGTTTCACGACAGGTGAAGCGAGATATTGAAGTATTAAGTAATGCTTTTCGTCTGGGTCTGGAAAATGATTTCCAGATTGATTTGCAAATACCCATTGGTGCTGAGCGACTACAAACCTATAGCAGTAGCGGCGACCAGACAAATGAACGCACCAGTGGTCTGGGTGATATATCACTGTCGTTAAGTTACCAGCTTATAAAGTCTCATGTTAGCTGGCCTGACACTCTGGTTAATATAAACTGGAAAAGTACGACGGGTGAGGATCCTTACAGTCTTTCTGGTGACGAAGAGCTTGCGCTGGGTAGTGGTTTTGAATCCTGGGGTATTTCTTTTACGACTGTCAGTGTATCTGATCCGGTGGTGTTTTTTTCGGGGTTGTCCTGGACAAAAAACATGAGTGAAAGAAAAGAAATTGGCCATGTCGATATGGGTGATAATGTTGGGCTGTCTATGGGCATGGTGTTTGCGCTTAATTTAAATACATCACTCAGTTTTGGATTTCAGCTAAGTGCGATCAATCAAACCAGGATTGATAATCAAAAAATACCCGGTAGTAATTTAATTACGTCATTATTCACTGTGGGTGTTTCACGTATATTATCATCCAGTCTTTCGATGGATGTTCAAATAGGTGTTGGGCTGACGCAGGATTCTCCGGATGTCCAGTTGTCTTTTTCATTTCCGTATAGTTCATTGTAATATTCCAGCTAATAAGCAGTAAAAATATCAGGTAATTTAACCCTTTCTGTCTCTAGCCTAAGGCTCGATTGAGTTTTGATGGTTTAGTAAATTTATCCTGTTGATTGATTCGGTTATGCAGAATATAGTGTCTGTATTCACATTTAAGTGATTACAGGGTTGCGTCGTTTGTCTCTGGCAGAAGCTGAAAAATGTTGTTGGTTTTTAGCTTTTGTTTCCATTTTGTACTGCGTTAGCAGAAGTGAGAATCGGTATGCTTGAATATGTTCTATTTGATAAAAAGTCATTTCAGTTATTTATTGACTGGTTAAAAGATAAAGGCGTTGTATATGAAACCGGGATTGAAGAAGGTAATTATCTAATACAGGTTTCTGAAGATCTGGATGATGATTTACTGGATGCTATCGAAGACAAATATGATGAGTGCATGGAGATGAGTCAGGATATACTTAACACAGAAGATGACTACACTATGTCGGGTATTATCGTTGAGCTTAAGGATGGTTCAGTTTCGCATGCAGATGTTGAGCCTGATTTAATCAATCGTATTCTCAGTGTTATATCACCAGAAGAATTAGGCTGTCTGGTCAATGCTATTGCGGATGCAGTAGAGAATCCTCAACCTGAATCTTTTTGTCAGCGTCAACGGGAGGAATAAGCAGGTAATACGGTGTGAGTTTGATTTCTGTCAGCCAATGACTCGGCATGTCGATTTATTATTACTCGTATAAACTTTTACCTGTCTCAAGCTGTATAAGATACAAACGCATATCCAGCTCCAGCTGGTGATAGGTGCTCAGCATGTTAAGGCACAAACGGTAAAATGCCTTATTGTGTTCTTTTTCTTTCAGGTGCGCTAACTCATGCACTACTATCATATTTAAAAATGCTTCCGGTGCTTTTTTGAAAACCGAACTCACGCGCAGTTCGTTTCTGGTTTTCAGTTTTCCTCCCTGTACGCGTGTTGCATAACTTTGCATACCCAGTGCATTATTGACTACGTGTATTTTCTGATCGTAAATGATCTTGCTCAGGGGCTGGGACTTTTTCATATGCTGATTTTTGAGTGCCAGTACATAGTCGCGTAAATCACTGTCGTTGGCGATGTTATGGGGCGTGGGGTAACATTGTAGCAGGTAAGCTGCCAGCTGATTGTTTTCGATCAGTGACTCTGCTCGGCTGATAATTTCTGGCGGGTAGTGAGTCAGGTATTTATGTGTGGGCATGGATTAAGTGCATAAATTAAATGGAGCCAGCTAGTATTGACCGGCCATAGATGAGAATATTACGTGATGAGGCGTCAACCAGCAATGAGTAAACAGCAGGCCATAGATGAACTTCGCAAAGAAGTGCAGGCGCTCGAAGACGCGCCCTGTTCAGTTAAAACCTATGCAGCTAAGGCTTATAAAATAAAGATACGACGCGATCTGGCGGATAAGCTGGAACGAGAGCTGGAAGATGCAAATATAATCGATAAAGAATGATGGGGCAGGTGTAACACGATGGATCAAATTAATCTCTGGCTAGTCGGTGGCGGTTTCCTGGTGGGGGCTGTGTTCGCCATTCCACTGCAACGTTTTCGTTTTTGTCTGGTTTCGGGTATCAGTAATGTATTACTGATTAAAGATACACGCCTGATAGTGGCCTTTTCTGTTGCCCTGCTGGTGGCGATTGGTGGTACTCAGTATCTGGAAATGATGGATATAGTGGCCATTGGCGATTCATCTTATCGTGATGCGACGCTGGACTGGTTGGGTGCCGGGGCAGGAGGTCTTTTATTTGGTACAGGTTCAGCCCTGGCCGGTGGTTGTATCACACGTACTCTGGTAAGAACCATGGAAGGCAGTCTTCATTCTCTGATTGTGTTTGTATCATTTGCAGTGGTGGCTGCTATTACTCAGTTTGGTTTTCTTGAAACGTTTCGAATTGATCTGACTCATGCGACTGCTATTGAGTTAAAAACCGGTGCGGGTATTGCGTCTATCCTGTCATGGCCATCCTGGCTGGTGCTGGCGATTGCTGTCGCTATTTTGTTACTGGTGCTTTATAAAAGCTGGCAACTGAGCCCGAACAAAAGCATGCTGGCCGTTGGCGCTGTTGTCGGCGGATTAGTGGTAGTCAGCTGGTATATTACTGGTGTGCTGGCACAGGATGAATTTGAACCGATGAAGCCTTCGGCTATGACCATGTCCGGACCACTGGCGCGTTTTGGTTATTTTCTAATTTCCGGGCGACTGGCGGGATTGTCTTTTGCCGTATCATTTGTCATAGGTACTGCGCTGGCCTCTTTTTTACTGGCGCTAGTCAGTCACCAGTTTAAAATTACAGCGCCTGCAAAGGGCATGGTTAAAATGGCGGTGCTGGGTGGATCATTGATGGGGCTGGGTGCCATCATGGCTTATGGCTGTAATGTGGGGCAGGGCTTGAGTGGTATCTCCACGCTGTCGATGGAATCACTGATTGCGGTGACAGGTATGGTTACAGGCATCACTCTTGTGACTAAATGGATGGAACGATTTGCCTGATTTTTTTAAGCTCTAGGTGTGCCTGACACACGTTTTTGAAGTGTTTCTAATTGCACAGGGTAGCTGACGCTTTCACCCCGGCTTTTTGCATACAGGCATTGTTCGATCTGATCAAAAGCACCCGCTGCAAGTTTGTTCTTCAGGGTAATGATTTTACGTCTGTTGCCCTTTGGGTTGTTAAAGTGTTCTAGCTGTAATTCACCCGCTGAATTTTCAAACACAATACCGGTAAATGAATCGGGCACGTCTTTTATGGTGAACACAACTTTAAACGTTAGCTTATGAGTGGTGTTGTCCGGAAGGTTCTGCAGGTCGTCCGGCAGGGTTTCGATATCGAGTAAAACAAACATAATTATAATTTTTAAACAAGCTTATAAGTTTAGCGTGGTTGATGTGCCACAGTCTGAGAAAGCATAATCGTTATCAGTGCTGGCTTCAATCTATTCTGTATAGGGTGTGATGCCCGTTGCTTTCATGGTGTAGGCCGAAAGTCCTAGTTCGCTGTCTTTGCTTTGAGTATAAATCGTGCCTTCTACCCAGAAAGGTTCATAAAGAACTTCAGTTTTTAAACCTTTTTCTGTGGTGATATAAATCATCTGGTTAGGGGGTGGAGCGGGCTGGTGAATGCAGGCGCCGAAGTAGGGTACCAGAAAGAAGCTGGTAATTACCTGGTCGTCATCAAATTCAAGGGGCACAACAAAGCCGGGAATACGAACTTTTTTGTTATTGTATTCGGCTATGATTTTTGTCGATAGTAGTGCTTTTTGATAAGGATGATCGGCAGGTATATTTAAACTGGCTAACGACTCATCACTCAATTCATCTTCTGCTGTACCATCCTGTATTTTTTTTAATGCCTCTGGTGGGTTAAGCAGCGCATCAAGATCGCTCTTTGGCATTAGATCGAGCCACTCCAGGGTTTTGTAATTACCGGCCTGTGCATTGCCGACTAATAAAAGACAGGCTAGCAGGTTTAATAAATAATGGGATCTCATTACAAAACTCCGTCCACTCAATGACACAATAATGTTAAATTATATCACTCTACCAATTTCAACAAGTTATTGATTAATGAAATCTGTGATTGAACTGGAAAAAATATCCTATACCTGGCCCGGTAGTGACCGGGCCGCTTTGAATATTGATTCGTGGAAGCTGCTGGAAGGCGAGCGGGTGTTTCTGTATGGCGCTTCCGGTTCCGGGAAATCCACTCTGCTTAATCTACTGGCGGGTATATTGCAGCCACAACAGGGCTGTGTGAGAGTGCTGGGTCAGGAACTTGGCCAGATGGGCGCCCGGGCTCGTGACGGCTTTCGTGCCCGTAATATGGGTTTTATTTTTCAGCAGTTTAATCTGCTGCCTTATCTCACTGTTGAAATGAATATTCAACTGGCTTTATATTTTGGCCGGTCCGCAGAGAAAAATATCCGTCATAGCATAGAAGAGTTAATGCAGCAATTATCGCTTCCCGTTGATTTGTTAAATAGACAGGCGTGTCAGCTGAGTGTGGGTCAGCAACAACGGGTGGCTATGGTACGGGCGTTGATTAGTCATCCGCAAATAATAATTGCCGATGAACCCACCTCAGCGCTGGATTCGGATTCGAGGGATGAGTTTATTGAACTGTTGCTTAAGTGCGCCAGCGTTAATCAGAGTAGTGTTGTGTTTGTCAGTCATGATGTGACACTGGCTAATCATTTTGATAAACGCATTAACATTAACGATATCAATTCTGCACAGGTGACAGATCATGTTGTTTAAAGTTGCCCTTGCCAGTTTGTTAAATCGAAAACTAACGGCTTTGTTAACGACCTTGACGATTGCCGTGAGTGTATTTGTATTATTGGGTGTTGAGCATATTCGTGTAGAGGCGCGACAGAGTTTCAGTAAAACCGTATCCGGTGTTGATTTAATCGTTGGCGCCCGTACCGGTCAGATTAATTTGTTATTGTATTCTGTGTTTCATATTGGCAGCGCGACGAATAATGTTGCATGGTCGAGTTATCAGAAGCTTGTACAACATCCACAGGTGGCCTGGCATGTACCCGTATCACTGGGTGACTCCCATAAGGGTTATCGGGTAATGGGAACCAGTGATGATTATTTTAAATATTTTAAATACGCTAAAAAGCAGTCGCTGGAATTTGCAAAAGGTCAGGTCTTTGATGATGTCTATGATGCGGTGATTGGTGCCGAGGTGGCTAATAAACTCGGCTATCAACTGAATGATGATATTGAGGTCTCACATGGCGTGGCTAAAATCAGTTTTAAAAAACATGACGATCATCCATTTAAAGTGGTTGGTATTCTGAAGCCGACAGGTACACCCGTTGACCAGAGTATTATGGTGAACCTGAAAGCTATTGAAGTGATACATCAGGAAAAAACCCATGCACAGGATCAGCATGCGGATCACGAAGATGAAGATCGACTTGTCCCAAAGTTTATTAGTGCTTTTATGCTGGGTCTTAAATCCCGCGCGGCTACATTCATAGTGCAACGGGATATTAATAATTTTTCTGATGAAGCTCTGCTGGCGATTATTCCCGGTGTTGCGCTTTCTGAGTTGTGGCAGATGATGGGTGTGCTGGAAAAAATACTCGCCTTAATCGCCATGCTGGTACTGGTCGCTTCTTTGCTGGGGATGATTACCATGTTGCTGGCGTCGATGAAAGAGCGTAGTCGCGAAATAGCTGTGCTACGTGCTATTGGTGCTCACGCCAGTTTTATTTTTCTGATGGTTGAGCTTGAAGCTTTGTTAATGACCTTGACGGGTGTTGTGCTGGGCAGTGTGTTGCTTACTGTAACTCTGCTGTTATCACAGGGCTGGATCAGTAGTGAATATGGATTATTTATTGATGTTAATTTATTCAGTGAAACGGCCTTGTATTATTTCTCCGGTATTTTAATTATGGCCGGATTACTGGCGCTGATACCAGCGCTGATGGCTTACCGGTCTTCACTGGCCCGGGGACTGGCGGCTAAATAAATCAAAAGAGTCAGAATTGATTAATACGAATAAACGGTCAAGTCATAGTCTTCAATCAAGGGGTTTAACCCCCTTGATTGAAGGGTTTAAATTTTACAGGTGTTTATTGTGGGTTAATGATATCGAGGTTCGGGTCTTTTGATAAGGAGGTATTGTTCATCGCATTTTCCTCAGTATCGACTGCATCTGCATTGTTAATGTCAGTGATAAATATATTTTTACGTTTTATTTTTTGATTGCTTTTGTGGGCCGAGTGTAAAAATGTTGAGAAGTTAATTGATGAATTCATTTGGTCGTGCTCCTGTATAAGTGTTAGTTATATTAAGAACAATCAGTAGCCGAACAGTGACGTCCGGATGTGTAAGTAAAAGCGAATAAACTGATGCTTTTATATTACGGCTAATTTATTGCCGATGCTTATTGGAAACTATTTAAAGGGCGGGGGTCAATACGTAAAATTACTTAAATGTAATTTGTAAATTAATAATCGACAGACGGTGGTTAAATCACTTGTGTTTCGTAAGTTAATTCTGTCGTCCAGATCGAATAATTCTGTTATTCCGACCGAAAAACTCTGTCATCCCGACCGAAGCGCAGCGTAGTGGAGGGATCTAAAGCGCCCTGTCACACGAGAATTAGATCTCTCGGTAACCGCTTCATGCGTTACTCTACCTCCTGCATACCCGCAGGGCATAAATCCATGCAGTCGTCCATTCCGCTATTGCTCCAGTCGAGATGACAAAGTGTGAGGCAGTGATGGCAAAGCATCTGCTGCCCTGTATTAATGTCTGTTAGAAAACTGGCCAGGTTCGTCAGTTGTGTTTTAGAGCCTGGTCGCTTGCGAATGTTTTTTATCAGGGCAACCAGTGCCAAGCCGGTCAGGCCACCGAAGCTGGCCAGTACTATAGCGTCAACCAGAAACTGTCAGATCTCCCGTGTTGTTCATCTATTTAGTCTGTTTACCTGAGTTTGCTGGCCTCGGCATAGGACACCATGCGCTGAGATTTTTCATCCCATAGGCAGGAATTAAAACAGTCACTAATATCCTTTAGTGCCAGTGATGTGGTGATAGGTGTTTGTAGTTCGGGAATGGCGGCCATGGCTTCAGGTAATCGGTAAAACGGAATACGCACATTGAGATGATGGATATGGTGATAGCCGATGTTGCCGGTAAACCATTGCATGATTTTATTCAGTTTCATGTAACTTGATGATTCCAGTGCGGCCCGGTAGTAGGTCCAGGCTTCGGGTGAAATGATGTGCATGCGTTTGAAACTGTGCTGGGCAAAAAACAGGTAGCTGCCCAG
>JAPHQX010000008.1 GCA_026196035.1 Gammaproteobacteria bacterium | reverse complement strand
TGGTCAGCGCCGCAGTTAAGGTTGTTTTACCATGGTCAACGTGACCAATCGTGCCCACATTGACATGGGGCTTATTTCGTTCAAATTTTTCCTTGGACACAGCTTTATACCTCTGTTCTCAAAAATAATTCTTTATGAAGTGCGCTTATTAATAATCGCTTCTGCAACATTTGCAGGTGCTTCACTGTATTTAATAAATTCCATTGAATATGTTGCACGTCCCTGGCTAGCCGAGCGCAAATCTGTTGAATAACCAAACATCTCAGACAGCGGTACTTCAGCCCTGATCTGTTTACCTGCCGGAGAATCCTCCATGCCCTGAACCAGACCACGTCGACGATTAAGATCGCCCATTACGTCCCCCATATAATCTTCCGGGGTCACAACTTCAACTTTCATTATCGGCTCCAGCAGTACAGGGTCAGCTTTTTGGGCACCCTCCCTGAACCCCATTGAGCCGGCAATCTTAAAGGCCATTTCACTGGAGTCAACCTCATGGTACGAACCATCGAATAATGTAACTTTCACATCCTCAATCGGATAACCAGCAATTACACCATTCTGCATCTGTTCCTGAATCCCCTTATCTACTGCCGGGATATACTCTCTGGGAACCGCACCACCTACAATCTCATTAACAAATTCGTAACCTTCACCCGGCTTTTTAGGCTCAATCTTCAACCAGACATGGCCATACTGACCTCGACCACCTGACTGACGAACAAATTTAGATTCCTGCTCAACCGCCTTACGAATTGTCTCGCGGTAAGCCACCTGGGGATTACCCACATTGGCTTCGACGCTAAATTCACGCTTCATACGATCAACAATGATCTCCAGATGCAACTCACCCATTCCGGAAATAATTGTCTGACCCGATTCCTCGTCTGTATGTACTCTAAACGAAGGATCTTCCTGCGCCAGCTTACCCAGCGCTATACCCATTTTTTCCTGGTCCGCCTTGGTTTTTGGCTCAACCGCAACCGATATAACCGGATCCGGGAACTCCATGCGTTCCAGCGTAATAATCTTTGACGGGTCACACAGGGTATCACCCGTTGTCACCTGCTTAAGGCCTATCGCGGCAGCAATATCGCCAGCGCAAACCTCTTTAATTTCTTCCCGGCTATTGGCATGCATCTGTACGATACGCCCAATACGCTCTTTCTTACCCTTTACCGGGTTATAAACCGTATCGCCTGATTTCAACACTCCGGAATAAACACGGATAAACGTCAGGTTACCCACAAAGGGATCAGTCGCAATCTTGAATGCCAGCGCCGCAAAGGGCTCATTATCCGATGCATGTCGCTCACCTTCAGATTCATCCTCATTAATCCCCTTAATCGCAGGAACATCAACGGGTGAAGGCATATACTCTACAATGGCATCCAGCATGGCCTGCACACCCTTGTTTTTAAATGCAGAACCACAAAATGCAGGAACCAGCTCATTAGCAAGCACCTGCTTGCGTATACCTGCCTTTATCTCTTCTGCCGACAGATCACCTTCTTCAAGGTACTTATCCATCAGCTCCTCGGTCGCCTCAGCCGCAGACTCAACCAGATGCTCACGCCACTTGCTGCATTCCGCTTCTAATCCGGCCGGAATATCTCGCTCATCGTAGGTAACCCCCATATCATCAGGATTCCAGTAGATGGCTTTCATTTTGATGAGATCAACAACACCCTCAAAATGCTCTTCGGCTCCAATCGCCACCTGCATAGGCACCGGCTTTGAACCCAGGCGATTTTCTATCTGCTCAACCACGCGCATAAAATCTGCGCCTGATCGATCCATCTTGTTGACGAACACCATGCGTGGCACATGATATTTATTCGCCTGACGCCATACTGTTTCAGACTGGGGCTCTACACCACCGACCGCACAGAACACGGCAACCGCACCATCAAGCACACGCAATGAACGCTCCACTTCGATAGTGAAATCTACGTGCCCGGGGGTATCAATAATATTGATACGGTGCTGCTCGAACTGCTTGTCCATGCCCTGCCAGAAACAGGTAGTTGCAGCCGAGGTAATGGTTATACCTCTTTCCTGCTCCTGCTCCATCCAGTCCATGGTTGCAGCCCCATCATGCACCTCACCTATTTTGTGAGAGATACCGGTATAGAACAAAACACGTTCTGTTGTTGTCGTTTTACCTGCATCAATATGCGCCATGATGCCGACATTACGATATCTATCGATGGGCGTTGCGCGAGCCACAGTTACTTTTCCCGTTTAATTACCAGCGGTAATGAGCAAAGGCTTTATTCGCCTCAGCCATACGGTGTGTATCTTCTCTTTTCTTAACAGCGCTACCACGTTGCTCAGATGCATCTGATAATTCACCCGCCAGTTTTAACGACATGGATTTCTCACCACGCTTACGAGCAGCTTCAATAATCCAGCGCATGGCCAGTGCCTGACGACGCGCTGCACGCACTTCAACAGGTACCTGATATGTAGCACCACCCACACGGCGAGATTTAACCTCAACCATTGGGCTAACATTTTCCAGAGCCTTATCAAGAACGTCCATAGCATCACCACCTTTTTCACTTATGCGATCCAGGGCGTCATACATGATACGTTCAGCCACGGCTTTCTTACCGCTTTTCATCACCATATTGACGAACTTGGCTAGCTTCTCACTTCCAAACTTGGGATCAGGAAGGATAATACGTTTCGGGACTTCTCTTCTTCTTGGCATATTCTTAAACCTTATAAACCCTTAAAGATTAACCTTTAGGGCGTTTAACACCGTACTTAGAACGGCCCTGCTTACGATTTTCAACACCCTGAGTATCCAGGCTACCGCGTACAACGTGATAACGAACACCAGGTAAATCTTTAACACGACCGCCACGTATCAGGACCACACTATGCTCCTGAAGATTATGGCCTTCACCACCAATATAACTAGACACTTCAAAACCATTGGTCAGGCGCACACGAGCCACCTTACGCATTGCTGAATTCGGTTTTTTAGGTGTCGTTGTGTATACACGGGTACAAACACCGCGTCTTTGCGGACAAGCTTCTAACGCTGGCACATTGCTTTTTACCACTTTGCGCTTGCGGGGCTTGCGAACCAACTGGTTAATTGTTGTCATAAACAATCTTCTCCAAACTTCCTGGGTACTGCCAGGTCAAATATTTCACGCATTACTAATATACGAAACAAACGACAGGCGTAACCCTCACTGGGTTCGCCTGTCGCGGGAGCGCAATATTATGCGTATGAAGCCGCCCTGTCAAGAACAAGGCTTAACTATTTAAGGATTAAGCTTATATATCCTCGGCCGTTATTTCAGTTGAAAGCACTTCGGGAATTTCCCGTAGATCCTTCATTTCCTGACGTTTACGACGTCGCTCCTCATGAAAAGCCAGACCGGTTCCCGCAGGAATCAGACGTCCAACGATGACATTTTCCTTCAATCCACGTAAATCATCTCGGCTACCACGTACAGCAGCCTCGGTCAGAACACGGGTTGTTTCCTGGAAAGATGCGGCTGAAATAAAGGAGTCAGTTACCAGTGAGCCCTTGGTGATACCCAGCAACAATGGTTCAAATGCACATGGCACCTTGCCCGCCGCTTCCAGCTCAACATTGAGATCTTCCACTCGAGTACGCTCAACAATCTCACCTTTATGATAACGACTATCGCCACCAGTGATGATTTCAGCCTTACGTAACATCTGACGAATGATGACTTCAATGTGCTTATCATTGATTTTTACACCCTGCAGACGGTAAACATCCTGAATTTCCTTAACCAGATAGGCCGCCAGAGGCTCAACACCGCGTAAGCGCAGAATGTCATGAGGATTAGGCTCACCATCAGCAATAATCTCACCCTTCTCAACATGCTCACCTTCGAACACATTAATATGACGCCACTTTGGAATTAGCTCTTCGTAAGTCTCACCACTTTCTTCAGTAATCACCAGACGCTGCTTGCCTTTGGTTTCCTTACCAAAACCGACTGTACCTGTACGCTCCGCCATAATGGCTGGCTCTTTAGGTTTACGTGCTTCAAACAAATCAGCTACTCGTGGCAGACCACCGGTAATATCACGAGTTTTTGATGACTCCTGAGGAATACGTGCGACAACATCACCGATTCTCACTTCATCACCATCGGTGATATTAATAATCGCACCGGCGGGCAGGAAGTAATGAGCAGGCAGATCTGTACCTGCAATACATAAATCCTTACCCTTGGCATCAATCAATTTCACCATTGGGCGCAGATCTTTACCTGCAGATGGGCGCTGCTTGGGATCAATAACCACCGTCGAAGAAAGACCGGTAATTTCATCCGCTTCTTTCTGCACACTGACGCCATCGAGGAACTCACTGAACTGAACCTTACCATCAACCTCGGTAATAATAGGATGAGTATGGGGATCCCAGGTCGCCACTATCTGTCCGCCTTCAACAGACGTGTTTTCTGCCACAGAAATCACCGCACCATAAGGTACTTTATAACGTTCTTTCTCACGTCCTGACTCATCAACCACACCGATTTCACCGGAACGGGATACCGCTACGAAGTTACCGCTAACCTGTTTAACCAGCTTGATATTATGCAGACGAATTGAACCTGCTGACTTAACCGCAATATTGTTAGCTGCAGCAGAACGACTCGCTGCACCACCAATATGGAAAGTACGCATGGTTAACTGTGTACCTGGCTCACCGATAGATTGCGCCGCGATAACACCGACAGCCTCACCATGATTAACCAAATGACCACGACCCAGATCACGACCATAACAGGTTGCACATACACCCTGAGCCGCTTCACAGGTAATGCTGGAACGAACGATCATTTCATCGACGCCCATTTCATCAATTTTCTCAACCCATGCCTCATCCAGTAAGGTACCGGCTGGAATCAGAACATCATCGGTATCTGCTTTAACCACATCCTGGGCAACAACACGACCCAGCACACGCTCATGCAAGGCCTCAACAACATCACCACCTTCGATGATAGGTGTCATCACAAGACCTTTATCGGTTCCACAGTCAACACTGGTCACTACCATGTCCTGCGCCACATCAACCAGACGACGAGTCAGATAACCCGAGTTAGCCGTTTTCAATGCGGTATCAGCCAGACCTTTACGAGCACCATGGGTTGATATGAAGTACTGAAGTACATCCAGACCTTCACGGAAGTTTGCCGTAATAGGTGTTTCGATGATTGAACCATCCGGCTTGGCCATCAGACCACGCATACCGGCCAGCTGACGAATCTGAGCAGCACTACCACGAGCACCGGAGTCAGCCATCATAAAGATGTTATTGAATGAATCCTGCTTGACCATGTTGCCTTCAGCATCTTCAACATCATCTTTGCCCAGTTTATCCATCATGGCTTTAGCCACCTGGTCATTCGCATGAGACCAGATATCAACCACCTTGTTGTAACGCTCACCATTGGTGACCAGACCAGAAGTATACTGATCCTCGATTTCCTTAACTTCCGTTTCTGCGCCGCGCAGAACTTCGGCTTTCGCCTCAGGAATAACCATATCACCAATACAGATTGAAGCACCGGCACGGGTAGACTGACGGAAACCCATATACATTAACTGGTCAGCAAAAATAACAGTATCTTTCAGACCCACTGTGCGATAACAGGTATTAATTAAATGAGAAATATTCTTTTTAGTCATATTTCGGTTGACCACATCAAATGGCAAACCCGCAGGCAGTAACTCAGACAGCATGGCACGACCAACGGTTGTTTCAACCAGTCGTTTCACTGTTACCAGCTCACCTGCTTCATTTTCCAGGGTTTCTTCAATGCGAACCTTAACTTTAGCCTGAATATGCACAAATCTGTTTTCATGTGCACGGTAAGCTTCTTTAACATCAGCAAACGCCATGCCTTCACCCTTGGCGTTGATACATTCACGGGTCATGTAATACAGACCCAGAACGATATCCTGTGAAGGCACGATAATTGGCTCACCGGATGCTGGCGACAGAATATTATTTGTCGACATCATCATGGCACGAGTTTCCAGCTGCGCTTCAATTGATAGAGGCACGTGTACCGCCATCTGGTCTCCATCGAAGTCAGCATTAAATGCTGTACATACCAATGGATGCAATTGAATAGCCTTGCCTTCAATTAATACGGGTTCAAAAGCCTGAATACCTAATCGATGCAAAGTAGGCGCACGGTTAAGCATGACAGGATGCTCACGGATAACTTCTTCAAGAATATCCCAGACTTCCGCACCTTCACGCTCAACCAGTTTTTTGGCAGCCTTGATTGTAGTTGCCAGACCGCGACGATGTAATTTACTGAAAATAAATGGCTTGAATAATTCCAGCGCCATTTTTTTAGGCAGACCACATTGATGTAATTTCAGCGATGGACCTACTACAATTACAGAACGGCCAGAGTAATCAACACGTTTACCCAACAGGTTCTGACGGAAACGGCCCTGCTTACCCTTGATCATGTCAGCCAGTGATTTCAGAGGGCGTTTATTAGTACCGGTAATCGCACGACCGCGACGACCATTATCTAACAGTGCATCAACTGATTCCTGCAACATACGTTTTTCGTTACGTACGATAATGTCGGGTGCATACAGCTCCAGCAGACGACGTAAACGGTTGTTACGGTTAATTACACGACGGTATAAATCATTTAAATCAGAAGTCGCGAAACGACCACCGTCCAGTGGTACCAGTGGACGTAAATCCGGTGGCAATACTGGCAACACCGTCATGATCATCCATTCTGGCTTGTTACCCGATTCAACAAATGAATCAATCAGTTTCAGACGCTTACCATAACGCTTCAGTTTGGTTTCCGAATTAGTATTCGCCATATCTTCATTAATAACACGAGCCTCTTCTTCAAGGTCGAGATTACTAAGCATTTGATAAATAGCTTCAGCACCCATGCGCGCATCAAACTCATCGCCATGCTCTTCAATGGCTTCAAGATAAGTTTCATCTGATAACAGCTGACCACGCTCAAGTGTCGTCAAACCGGGATCAATAACCACAAAGGCTTCGAAATAAAGAATACGTTCGATTTCACGCAGCGTCATGTCCAGTAACAGACCGATACGTGATGGCAGTGACTTCAGGAACCAGATATGCGCAACTGGACTGGCAAGGTCAATATGACCCATGCGATCACGACGCACTTTTGATTGAGTCACTTCAACACCACATTTTTCACAAACCACACCGCGATGTTTCAAGCGTTTGTATTTGCCACACAAACATTCATAGTCTTTTACCGGACCAAAAATTTTGGCGCAGAACAGTCCATCACGCTCAGGTTTAAAGGTACGATAATTTATGGTCTCAGGCTTTTTAACTTCGCCATAGGACCAGGACATAATCATGTTAGGCGATGCCAGTCCAATACGGATGGCATCAAAGTCGTCATTCTGACCCTGTTGCTTAATTAGCTTCAGAAGATCTTTCAATGTCTTGTCTCCTAATATTCAGTTTTACTGGTGATCAAACGATCACTCAGTATCCTGTTCCAGTTCGATGTTAATACCCAATGCACGGATTTCCTTCAGTAATACATTAAAGGACTCCGGCATACCTGCTTCCATACGATGATCACCGTCAACGATGTTTTTATACATCTTGTTACGACCTGCCACGTCATCTGATTTCACAGTCAACATTTCCTGCAGGGTGTAAGCAGCGCCATAAGCTTCAAGCGCCCATACTTCCATCTCACCGAAACGCTGACCACCGAACTGAGCTTTACCACCCAGTGGCTGCTGCGTAACCAGACTGTAAGGACCTGTTGAACGTGCATGCATCTTGTCATCAACCAGATGATTAAGTTTCAGTACATACATGTAACCCACGGTGACAGGGCGATCAAATGATTCACCTGTACGGCCATCATAAAGTGTTGTCTGACCCGTTACAGGCAGATCCGCCAGTTCCAGCATACGGCGAATCTCAGCTTCTTCTGCACCATCAAATACGGGTGTTGCCATTGGCACACCCTTACGCAGATTATTTGCCATAGCCAGTAATTCATCATCAGAGAATTTCTTCAGATCAACTTTTTTCTGATTGTGATTATAAATCTCATCAAGGTAATTTCGGATGTCGACAACTTTTCTGTTTTCATCCAGCATTTTACCAATCTTCAGACCCAGACCCTGAGCAGCCCAGCCTAAATGGGTCTCAAGTATCTGCCCCACATTCATACGTGATGGAACACCCAGAGGATTCAGTACGATATCAACAGGCACACCAAATTCATCATGTGGCATGTCTTCAACCGGAACGATCATGGAGACAACACCCTTGTTACCATGACGACCCGCGACTTTATCACCGGGTTGCATACGACGTTTAATGGCCAGATAAACCTTAACCATTTTAAGTACGCCTGGAGGCAGATCATCACCTGCAACAATCTTGCCTTTTTTCTCTTCAAACAACTCATCCAGCTCTTTACGCTGATCTTTAAGCTGTTTAGCCAGCGCTTCCAGTTGTGTGTTTGCTTCATCTGTTTTCAGGCGAATTTCAAAAATCTTATTCTTATCCAGTTCATCAAGATAAGCCTGAGTAATTTTTGCACCCGACTTGAGGCCTGCAGGACCACCTGCTGCCACTTTATTGAGCATCAGTTTTTCAGCACGTGCAATCAGGTCACCCTGGATGATGCGCCACTTGTCACTGACATCCTTACGCGCTTCAGCAATCTGCTCTTCTTCGATTTCCAGTGCGCGTTTGTCTTTCTCAACACCGTCACGGGTAAACACCTGGACACCGATTACGGTACCTACTTTACTGGCAGGCACACGCAATGATGAATCTTTTACATCAGATGCTTTTTCACCAAAGATAGCGCGTAATAATTTTTCTTCTGGAGTTAACTGGGTTTCACCTTTAGGCGTAACCTTACCTACCAGAATATCATTACCACTCACTTCTGCACCCACATAAACGATACCCGAATCATCCAGCTTGGATAACAGGCTTTCACTTACATTGGGAACATCCGCTGTAATTTCTTCAGAACCTAATTTGGTATCACGAGCTACACAGCTTAATTCTTCAATATGAATAGTCGTGTAACGGTCTTCTTCAACAACACGTTCTGAAATCAGAATCGAATCCTCGAAGTTATAACCGTTCCAGGGCATAAATGCGACACGCATATTCTGACCTAAAGCCAGCTCACCCAGATCCGTCGAAGGACCATCAGCCAGAACATC